>JBDRTP010000022.1:0-9460 GCA_043823965.1 Chloroflexota bacterium | reverse complement strand
CTCCGCTGCCCTCCAGCGCGCCAAGGGCCGCCTGTTCCCCTTCGGCATAGTGGATATCCTGCTCGAAATGAAGCGCACCAAGACCGTCTCCGGTAACGGCATGGGTGTGCTGCCTGAGTTCCAGGGCACGGGCGGCAACGCTTTGCTCTACTACGAACTTGGCAAAACCGTCTTTGATTTCTACAAGTTCGAGTTTGTCGAGATGACCCAGGTGGCCGAGACCACTAAGCAGATGCGCGCCGACCTGAAGAACCTGAATGGCGTGGAATACAAGAACCACCGCGTCTACCGAAAACACATTTAACGTTTGAGCAGGGGCTTCGCGAAGCACCTCCAAGGGGGAAACCCCCGCCCAAGCAGAGAGGAATCACATGCGTCACCCACTTGAATTCATCCCCAACCCCTCCCGCAAGCGGATTTTCATTGCGCTGCTCATCTGGACCTTCATCCTGATGGCCGTTTCCCAGATCATCAACGCCCCTTTGCGGACTCCCGCCGCGCCGGTGAGCATCGTCTCCTTCGAACTGGCGCGCACACCTGAAAGGGCGCAGGCAATAATGGATTCCTGGGATGCCACCGCGCTCTCGGCCTGGGCTTTGATTATCTCTTCATGCCCTCCTACGCCATAGCGATTGCTCTCGGCATCCTGCTGGCAGCCGGTCGTCACCCGGGCGCGTTCTCTGAAATTGGCGCGCCGAAGGCCTACTCGGTGGCTGGGTTGGGGAATGTTCGCCGCGGCAATTTTCGACGCCCTCGAGAATATTGGCCTGTGGTACGTGCTGCTTGGCGCGGCAAATCCCGCCTGGCCCCTGCTCGCTTACTGGTGTGCGCTATTCAAATTCGGGCTGATCCTGCTTGGAATCGCCTACGCGCTGGCAGGCTGGCTTTGGCCCAGACACAAATAAGCCAAAGATTCAAGAATCAAATGAGCCAGAGATTTATCTCTGGCTCATTTGATTTATTTGGTACTTAGTTGGTCAATCTTACAGGATGGTTACGCTGGTGGCCTGCGGCCCCTTGGCGCCCTGCTCGACAGTGAACTCTACTTTCTGGCCTTCCTCGAGATTGCGAAAGCCATCGCTTTGAATAGCTGAGTAGTGGACAAACACATCTGGGCCGTTTTCACGGGCAATAAACCCGTAGCCCTTGCTGGCGTTGAACCACTTGACCGTACCGACGATTCGATCTGACATTTGATTTGCCTCCTTATTGGCAAAAGGGAAAAGAATCAGGTGCTCGAGTAGTTCCGACGGACGGTTAAAACAGAACAGTCCGGGGTGAAGTGCCTCGGACCATTGTCACACAATCCAACGTGAACTTACTGGCATCATACAAGTCCCATGATAAAGCCAAACTCGGAATCCGTCAAGGGATTTTTCAAGATTTTTCAATGGCTAATCCTCTTTATGCCCCTTGGCGATGATTTTGATTGGCGTACCCAGGAACTCGTATTGATCCCGGATCCGGTTTTCCAAGAAACGCAGATACGAGAAATGCAGCAATTTCGGGTCGTTGACATAGATCACGAACGTCGGTGGGTCGGTACGCACCTGGGCGCCGTAGTAGATTTTCAACTGTCGCCCGGCGTGGGATGGCGCCGAGTGAACATCCTGTGCATCCCGCAGTACCTGATTCAGCTTGGAGGTGATGATGCGCGCCAGGCGTTCCTCCTGGACGCGCAAAGCCATTGGTAGCACCTGATCGACGCGCTGACCGGTCTTGGCTGAGATAAACAGCAGGGGGACATAAGCCATGAAGTTAAGTTCCTGCTGCACCACGCGGGAGTACTCATCCATTGTAAAAGAGTCTTTTTCGATAGCGTCCCATTTGTTGACCAGTACGACTGTGCTTTTCCAGGCATCCAGGATAAATCCAGCAATATGGGTATCCTGGGCAGTGATGCCGGTGGTGGCATCAATCAGCAACAAGACCACGTCGGCGCGTTCGATCGCCTTGAATGAGCGCAGCACGCTGTATTTTTCGACACCTGGATCTATCTTGCCGCGCCGGCGGATTCCGGCCGTATCTATCAGCGTGATGGGCAAACCATTAAATTCGATTTTGGTGTCAATCGCATCCCGCGTCGTGCCGGGTATCGGGCTGACGATAGCCCGCTCCTCGCCCACCAATGTGTTTAGCAGGCTGGACTTCCCCGCGTTGGGTTTGCCGACTATGGCAATCTTGACCGACTCGTCTTCCTGTTCCTCGCTCAAGGGCGGGAAGGCCGCAACGAGATCATCCAGCAGGTCGCCGGTGCCCATGCCGTGCAGCCCGGAGATGGGGTAAGGGTCGCCCAGTCCAAGTTCGTAGAACTGGACAGCCTGGCTGCGGCGGTCTGCGCTTTCGCATTTGTTCACCACTAACAAGATGGGCGGCCAGCGTTTACCTTGAGCAGTTTTCTGGTAGCGGCGCAAGATTTCGGCTACCTCGCGGTCGGCCGGGGCGACGCCTTCCGCGCCGTCGGTGATGAACAACACGGCATCTGCATCGCGTACCGCGATCAGCGCCTGCTCACGGATCTGCCCGATAAATTCTGCGGAGCCGACCGAGAGCGAGGTTTTGCCGCCATGTGTCGGATCTATGCCGCCCGTATCAACGATTGCAACGGGAAGACCGTTCCACTCCGCCTCGGCAAAGATACGATCACGCGTGGTGCCAGGCGTACCGTCCACGATCGCCAGGCGCTCTCCGGCCAGGCGGTTGAACAGGGTGCTCTTGCCCACGTTGGGGCGTCCGACTAAAGCGACGATTGGTTTTGGCATATTATTTATAACTTATGATGACTTCGACCGTCCCAGGCAGGATGGACACGACCGTCACGCCTTCTATCACCATTTGGATGGTGGGCGTGAGGTGATGTGTCCCGACGCCGAGTCCTTTGACATCGATGACCACATGCACATCGCTGGGCGCAAGAGTATCCAATACTGGTAACGGCCCAGAAAGGATCACATCCACTTTGTCGGGGGAGACATTCGCTTGCAGCGTCGCTGAGAGGTTGTTGATCTCTACGGGCCGGTTGGTGAGCTTCAGGCTGCTCTGGATAGCCAAGATGCCGACCTGCACCAGCACGTTCGGTTCACCGACCAGCGCCACCCCGGCCGGCAGGTTCAAGTTCAGGCGAATTTCGATGTCAGCGCTGGCGCCGTTCAAGTCGAGCGGGGTGGTCTCGACATAACCGGGCAGAGCGCTGATCAACTCCAGGTTGGATGAAAAGACCGTGACCACAGGCGGGATTGGAGCGATATTAGTCAGACGATAACCATTGGCAGGCCGTCCTATGGTCACCACTTTGACCGCCAGATCCCGGTAACCGCCCTGCTGCGAGATGGGCAGGCTGACCTGTACATTATCCGGGTGCATGGTTAGACCGGTCACCAGGTTGCCTTTGTCATCCAGCGCCTTGATGGGGAGGGTTGTCTGGATGTCTTGCCGTGAATCTGAGAGGTCTAACAAGAGGCTGAGATGCGCGACCTGATTCATCAGCGACTGCGCACCGGAGATTATCACTTCAGCCGGGTTCAGGATCGGGTCCCCGGCCTGGTAACCGATAGCCGGTTCGCCGGTCAGAGTAAGCTCGAGGGGCAATGAACGGGTGACGAGTTTTTCGAGGGTCAGGTCTAATTTTTCAGGCGAGAAGGAGATCAGCCGTACGGGCCGGGCATTGATCTGCACCTGGACATCCAGCCTGTGCGTCCCGGCTTCTAGTCCAGAGAGGTCTACCAGAGCATGGATGGCATCTTTTTCAGTCGTCAATTTGTCCCATACGGAGCGAGGCGCACGCAGCGTTATCTGTACCTGGCGCGGGACTTGCCCTTTGATGATCAACCCCGGGTCCTGGCTGACAAATTCGATGGGGATTGAATTCGTGAGGAGGCGCGTCTCATCTGGATCGGCTGCCGTGACTGCCGAGATCCAGACGGCCAACGCCAGCGCGAAAGCGAGCACCACCGTGCGCAAGTTTTTGGTCAGCCAGTGCAGCATTTTACCTTCACTCATCCTTACGCGGAAATAGATAAGGGAAATGACGCTCGAAGAAACCCGTCTTGAGGGAGGTGCGCGAAGGGTCGTAGAAAGTGGCCAGGATGTTTTCGAGCCGTTCTGCATCCAGGCTGCGGATCATCCGCCCGGCGTGCGCGATGGAAATTGCGCCGGTTTCCTCGGAGACGACGACTGAAATGGCGTCCGTGGCTTCAGATGTGCCCAAGGCAGCGCGATGCCGCAATCCCATTTGGTGATCGGGAGATCGAGCCAGGATACCGCTGGATGAGAGCGGCATGACACACGCTGCCGCGACCAGGGTATTCCTATCGATGATCACCGCGCCATCGTGGAGCGGCGTGTTGGGGTAGAAAATTTGCAGCAGCAGTTCAGGGGTGACTTGCGCCTTCATCAACACGCCTGTGCGGATATATCCATCCAGGCTGTCCAGCCGTTGCAGGATGATTAGCGCACCGTGCTGGCGGGCCGCGAGCCGGGCTGCCGCGCTGACTACGGCCTGGATGGTACGCTGTATTTCCGGGTTGAGCGCTTTCTTGGTGCTGGGCCGGAAAGTGCCGGCGCGCCCGATGCGCTCCAGGGCGCGGCGGATTTCAGGAGCAAAGATGACCGGGATGGCAAAAACAAGCGCCGGCAGCGCGGTGCGCAGCAGCCAGGAAAAGGCCGGCAGGTTGACCAGGCTGGTAAATAGTACTGTTAGCACCAGCAGCAAGATAATGCCGCGCAACAAGAGCATGGCCTGGGTGTCCCGGACGAGATAGAGCAACCCAAAGAAGATCAGCGTGACCAGCAGGATATCAACCACCCCAAGCCAGTCGAGGCGCTGGAATAGAAAAAGAAGATCACTCAATAATTCTGGCACGCTGATAAAAAACCATTCGAAAGCCAGGAATCAGGTAATCGCGGACGCCTAAACCTTTTATACCCATTACCTGACTTAAATTGGCCGCAGAACACGATCCTTGCGGAGTTGTTTGAAGAGCATGATAGTGTTCGCCGGCATGGACTCGTTGGCCGCGTCTTTCCAGGCCTGGACACTCAGCGATTGTGGCGTGCGTCCTTCGTATCCCAATTCGCGCCAGACGGCTTCCTGTGAAGCCATCTGCGGAGGCAGAAAGAGTAAAGATGCCTCACATTGCAGTTCCTGTGAGGCGCGCTCGACCTCGGTCGCTAAAACTTTCACGGCCTGTTTCATTGGAATGGAGGCATCGATGTAAATTTCGGTGGTACGGGCAACCAGATTCTCTACCTGCCAGCCGATCAGGCCAACGAACTGGTTACCGGACTTGAGCAACAGGTAAGCCTTTTCTCCGAAGGCAGCCATAATCTCTTGGGATGTCTGCGAACGCGCGCCTCCGCTGAGACGGGTGATCAGATTGGCGATGGCGCCCGAATCGCGCGGGCGGCCACGCCGGACGGACAATTCGCCGACCGCGGCTTTCTTCATGATGACCGGGTTGGTATCGCTGATCGGCGAGATCACCTTCCAGGCTGCCACAACCTGCTTCCAGGTCCCCTCGAAGGTGCCAGTGTTCTGGATGATGACCGTTGCCGAGGCCATCTTTTGATCCTGCGGCGGCTGCATGCGGATGCGTTGGAGGGCCTCCGCCTCGTTCATCCCGCGTTTTGCCATTAGCCGGGCTTTCTGGAGGCTCTCGTGCGAACAGGTTGTCCAAACTGTATCGCAGTCGCTGGCCAGGTTACTCTCGAGCAGCTTTATCGCTTCGACGACAATGATCCGTTGCGATGCTCGCCGAATAAGCAAGTCAACTGCTTGATCAACGAGCGGATGAACGATGGTTTCCAGTCGCTCTAGCTCTTCTGGGTTCGTGAAGACGAAACGTCCCAGTTTGGTGCGGTCAATCTGTCCGTTGCCATCCAAGATCCAGTGGCCAAGGATATCCAGGATGGGCTGATAACCCGGCGCGCCTTTCGCAATGGCGCGGTGGCCGAGTGCGTCGGCGTCAATTCCGTATGCACCCAGGTGCTCCAGCATCTTGCGCACGACGCTCTTTCCGGTGGCGATATTTCCGGTCAGCCCGATGATGTATTTTTCAGGCCACTTACTCACGATTACTCCTTAGCGTGAAGAGGTAGGGTGGGATTCTATCCCACCGCATGGAAGGTCACTTTTTGGCGGGTAAGATACCCGCCCTACTCACTTCGCGCAGGTGCGTGGATTTTTTACGGCGTTTTCGTTGCAGTTGGCGTATCTGTGACTGTGACTGCGGGTGTTGAAGTTGGCTGCGGTGTGACCAGGTTGATCGGGACGACCAGCGTCCATCCGGGGTAGATGACCGTCGCCACGCCGTCTGCCAGAAGATCTTTGTTGGCTTTGACAATGGCATCCACGGTGCTGTTCCACTTGTTGGCGATGCTGCCCAGACTGTCGCCGGGCAGGACAACGTAGGTGATCTTGGTGGCGTTGGTCGGGAATGGAGTCGCCGTCAGCATCTGCATGCCGGGTGGAGGCAGGGTGATTTTCTGGCCCACATAGACAATCTGGGCGATTGGATCAATGCTATTATCTAGTGCGGCTCCTCTAAAGGGGTTTAGTTGGAAGATGAGAAAGAGGTCGTTGTCGCCCAGACCATGATCTTTGATAATCTTACCCAGGTAATCGCCTTCTTGCACAATATACGTATAAGGCGCGGCTGGCGTGGGCGTAGGGGTTTCGGTTGGCGTCGGGGTGATGGTCGGTGTGTCGGTCGGGATGGGGGTATTGGTCGGGCCTGGCGTAATGGTCGGGGTGGGAGTCTGTGTGGAAAACAGATTAAAACCGCCACCGCCGCTGAAACCAACGACGAGGATAATCACGCCGATCACGACCAGCAGGATTGCCACGCCCCCAATGATAAACGGCGTCCATTTCTGTCGTTTTTTCCGGTGGGCTCCAATGGTAGCTGTGATAGGAGGTTGTCTGCTCATAGGTAATCTCATCTCCTCACTAGAAAGGCAGGCTGTAAACTACTTGACAGCCTCGATAATTATATTCTACCTGAACTTTATGGATTAAGCGAGTGGGGTTCCAGCCTTGTTCCCCTGCCTATTTCAAATGTCCTTTCAAGAATTGCCCTGTATATGACCCTGCCAGACAACACACATCTTCCGGTGTCCCTTCAGCGACCAACCTGCCGCCCCGGTCGCCGCCTTCAGGCCCCAGGTCTATGATCCAGTCGGCGACTTTGACGATGTCGGGGTTGTGCTCGATGATAAGCACCGAGTTGCCTGCCTCCACCAGGCGTTGCAGGACTTCGATCAGTTTGTGTACGTCGGCAGCGTGGAGTCCGACCGAGGGTTCGTCGAGCACGTACAGGGTGCGGCCGGTGGCGCGCCGCGAAAGCTCACGCGATAGTTTGACGCGCTGCGCCTCGCCGCCCGAAAGGGTCGTGGCTGGCTGTCCGATTTTAATGTATCCAAGTCCAACCTCTGAAAGCGTCTTCAATTTGCTGACCATGGCCGGGAAAGCCGCGAAAAGTTCCAATCCTTTTTCGACAGTCGTGTCCAACACGTCAGCAATCGAGAGCCCTTTGAAGCGCACCTGCTGTGTTTCGCGATTGAAGCGCATCCCATGACAAACATCACAGGGCACGTAGATATCCGGCAGGAATTGCATTTCGATGCGTAACTGGCCCTGTCCCTGGCAGGCCTCACACCGCCCGCCGTGGACGTTGAACGAGAAGCGTCCCGGTTTATAACCGCGTACTTTGCTTTCGGGCAGTTCGGCGAAGAGCTTGCGGATCTCGTCGAACAGACTGGTGTAGGTGCCGGGGTTGGAGCGTGGCGTGCGTCCGATGGGTGACTGGTCAATATTGATGATCTTGTCAATGTGCTCCAGGCCTTCGATGCGGTCGTGATCGCCGGGATGGGTGTGGGAGCCGTGCAGCCTGGCGGCCAGCGCGTTGTAGAGCACATCCGTCATGAGGGAGGACTTGCCTGAACCCGAAACGCCCGTGATGCAGACCAGCTTGCCGAGCGGGATGCGGATGGTCAAATCCTTTAGATTGTTCGCCCGCGCCCCGACCACGGTGAGATGTTTGCCATTGCCCGTGCGCCGCTTTTTCGGGATCGGGATCTGCTTGCGCCCCGACAGGTATGCCCCGGTGAGAGACTTGGGGTGCGCCAGGATGTCCTCTGGCGTGCCTTCGGCAATGATCTGCCCGCCATGTTCACCCGCACCCAGGCCGAGGTCAATGATCCAGTCTGCGGTGCGGATGGTCTCGTCATCATGTTCGACGACCAGAATGGTATTGCCCAGGTCGCGCAAGCCTCTCAACGTGTCGAGCAGGCGGCCATTATCGCGCGGGTGCAGGCCGATGGAGGGTTCGTCCAACACGTACAGCACGCCGACCAGCCGCGAGCCGACCTGGGTGGCCAGGCGGATGCGCTGCGCTTCGCCGCCGGAAAGCGACCCGGCCGAGCGGTTTAAGGTCAAGTAGTCCAGCCCCACATTGACCAGGAATCCCAGCCGGGAATGGATTTCTTTAAGTATGCGCTCGGAGATGGCCTGCTGGCGTGCATTCAGGGGCGTTTTTTTTCCGGCCAGTCTCTCGATCCATTCCAGCGTGCGGTTGATCGGCCAGGCGGTAACTTCGATGATATTAATGTCATCTACTGTGACGGCGATGGCTTCCGGGCGCAGGCGTTTTCCCTGGCAGGTCGGGCAGGGACGGTCGGTCATGTATTCAGTGATCTTGGAACGGATATATTCGGATTGTGTTTCACGGTAGCGGCGTTCCAGGTTGGGGATGACACCCTCGTAGGCGGTGTCGAATACCGCCTGGCGTCCTTCGCGGTTGTGATAGTGAACCGTCACTTTTTCGCCCTTTGTACCGTAAAGGACGATATTCTGCTTTTCGGGCGAGAGCGCGCCGAAAGGCACGTTCAGGTCAATATGAAAATGACGGGCAGTCGCATCCAGGAGCTGCCAATAGTAACCCATGTCCTCGCGCAGGTTGTTCCACTCCATCGCGATGAGCGCGCCTTCGGATAACGAACGTTCAGGATCAACCACGCGTTCGGGGTCTATTTCCAGTTTGTTGCCCAGGCCCTGGCAGTCGGGACAGGCGCCGTGTGGGGTGTTGAACGAGAAGGTGCGCGGCTCGATTTCAGGGATGCTGATGCCATGCTCGGGGCAGGCCAGGTGTTCGGAGAAATGCAAGTCGGAGGTCGAAGGTCGAATGTCGCTAGGCTGACTTTCGACCTTTGACTTTTGACCTTCTAGCACTTGGACGGTAAGATACCCATCCCCGAACTTTAATGCCGTTTCGACCGAATCCGTCAGCCGCGTGCGCGCTGCCTTCCGCTCCTCCTCGGACGCGTGGCCGGATACCACCAAACGATCCACCACCGCCTCGATGGTGTGGATCTTATAGCGGTCGAGGCTGATCTCCTCGTCTAAGCTGTAGACCGTCCCATCCACGCGAGCGCGGACAAAGCCGGCCTTGCGGATCTCCTCGAA
>JBDRTP010000021.1:0-9315 GCA_043823965.1 Chloroflexota bacterium | reverse complement strand
CTATTTCTTGGCTGCTTTGGTCGAAAAACCTAAGCCACTATCATCTGCTTGAACTTCCACCACGACGGCGGCGTCGTTGGGAATTTCCCCGCCAAGCAGCTTGACCGAGAGCGGGCTTTCGATAAATTTTTGCAAGGCGCGCCGCAACGGACGGGCGCCAAAGGCTGGGTCATATCCGGTTTTGGCTAACCATTTGCGGGCGGCAACCGTCAGTTCGACTTTGACGCTGAATTCGTTCAGGCGCTCCTGGATCTCATTCATTTGCAGGTCAACGATCTTTTCCATTTGTTTGAGTGACAATGGCGAGAACATGATGATCTCGTCAATGCGGTTGAGGAACTCGGGCCGGAAAGTGCCCTTGAGCGCCTTCTCGACCTTGTCATGCGCTTCGCGCTCCTCGTCGTTACCGGTCTTTTGCAGAAAACCCAGCGTGCCGCCCTTACGGACATACTCGGTGCCCAGGTTGGAGGTCATGATCAGGATGGTATTACGGAAGTCAACCACATTGCCCTGGCCGTCGGTCATCCGGCCGTCGTCGAGGATTTGCAGCAGGGCGTTCCAGACCTCGGGGTGGGCTTTCTCGATCTCGTCAAAGAGGATCACGCGATACGGCCTGCGCCGCACAGCCTCGGTCAGTTGGCCGCCTTCCTCGTAACCCACGTAGCCGGGCGGTGCGCCGAACAGACGCGAGACGGTGTGCTGCTCGCGGTATTCGGACATATCAATCCGCACCAAGGCATCCTCGTCGTCGAACATGAACCAGGCGAGAGCCTTGGCCAGCTCAGTCTTGCCGACGCCTGAAGGGCCAATGAATATGAACGAACCAATCGGCCGCGAGGGGTCCTTCAAGCCAGAGCGGGCGCGGCGGATGGCATCCGAGATGGCGTGGATGGCTTCATCCTGGCCGATGATGCGCTCGTGCAGGCGCTTCTCCATTTGCAGCAGCTTCTGCGACTCGGTCTCCATCATCTGGTTGACCGGGATGCCGGTCCACTGGTGGACGACCTCGGCGATGTCATTTATATCTACCACCTCATCCAATTTGTGCTCAGCCTCCCACTTATCCCGTTCTTCTTTAAACTCGTTCTCCAGGCGTAAGCGGTTGACCTTGATTTCCGCGGCGCGTTGATAATCGCGGGCATTGGAGGCGGCGTCTTCCTCGGCTTGAAGGCGGTCAATTTCATTTTTCTTTTCCTTCAGCTCCGACGGCAGGGAGTAAAGCGCCACGCGCAATTTGGCGGCCGCCTCGTCTATCAGGTCAATGGCTTTATCCGGCAGGTGACGGTCGGTGACGTAGCGATCGGCCAGCCTGGCCGCAGCCACCAGGGCTTCGTCCGAGAAATGCACCTTATGGTGCGCCTCGTAGCGGTCGCGCAGGCCATGCAGCATCTTGATCGTGTCGTCCACAGTCGGCTCTTCGACGTAAATCGGCGCGAAGCGGCGCTCGAGGGAGGCGTCCTTCTCGATATATTTATGGTACTCATCCAGCGTGGTGGCGCCGATGCACTGCAGCTCGCCGCGCGAGAGCGCCGGCTTGAGCATATTGGAGGCGTCCATCGCGCCCTGGGCCGCGCCCGCGCCGACCACCGTATGCAGTTCATCTATCATCAGGATGACTTCGCCGGCGGAGCGCTGCACCTCCTCGATGGCGGATTTCAGCCGTTCCTCGAACTCGCCGCGGAAGCGCGAGCCGGCGATCATCGCTCCCAGGTCGAGGGAGACGACGCGTTTGCCGCTCAATATCTCAGGTATATCGTTGGTAGCGATCTTCTGCGCCAGGCCTTCGACGATGGCCGTTTTCCCAACGCCAGCCTCGCCGATCAAAACGGGGTTGTTCTTGGTGCGCCGCGAGAGGATCTGGATGAGGCGCATGATCTCGGTGTCGCGGCCGATGACGGGGTCGAGTTTGCCCTCGCGTGCCAGTTTGGTCAGGTCACGCGAGTATTTATCCAATGTGCGGTAACGCGCCTCGGCATGTGGGTCGGTGACGCGCTGTCCGCCGCGCAGTTGCTGGATGGCGTCGTAGACCCGGTCACGGGTCAGGCCTGTCCCCTCGAGGATGCGGGCGGCAGGCGTGTTGCGTTCACTCAGAATGGCCAGGAAGATGTGCTCGGTCGAGATGTACTCGTCCTTCAAGCGGTTGGCTTCCTCATTGGCCAGGTCAACAATCCGTTTGACGCGCGGGGTGATGAAAATCTGTCCCGCCCCGCCGCCGAAGATATTGGCCTTCGGGGACATGCGCAGGGTCTGATCGAGGCGTTCGGCCAGAATCTGGGCGCTGATGTTCAGGTTTTCGAGAATCTGGGGGATGACCCCGCCGGGCTGCTCGATGAGCGAGAGCAGGATGTGTTCGGTATCTATTTGATTGTGTCCGTAACGCTGGATGATCTCGGCGGCGCGCTGGGCGGCCTCCTGAGCGCGTTCGGTAAAGCGGTCAAATCGCATCATGGGTGGAATCCTTTCGTTGCCAGGGCGAGGCATACCCTAACGGGTACACGTGCGTCGCTCCTACAATGTGATTATAACAAAGAGTGGATTGTTGGGGGTTCAGAGGGGTATTAGAAAAATGTTAATTTCTACCTATCACCAGCAAAAGCGGTACGCGTTTTCCAGACCCACAACCAATCGCTGGACTGGTTGATAGGCTTCAAAGGCGCGCGAGAAAGTAACGTTGCCGCGGATGGCAACCTGGAAAGCCCACAACGCCTGACTCTGGGCTTGCTCTAACACAAGGTCAATCTCGTAACCTTGATAGGTGCGCCAGAAATAAGCGTTGAAGGGGCGTCGGGCATAGAGATTACGCTTCAAAATAGATGCGACCACAAAGTTTTCGAACAGGGCGCCGCGATCTTCGCGGATCTCAAAAGGCGCAAAACGATTGATGGCCGCATTGCGCACGCCAAGGTCCCAGAAATATATCTTGTGTTTGGCATTGATCTCGCTGCGCAGGTTGCGTTCGAAGGGGGGCAGGCGAAAAACCAGAAAATACTTTTCGAGTATGGAAATATATTGGTCAACCGTATTTCTGGAGACACCCAATTGTGAAGCCAGTTCATTGAGGTTGACAAGGTTTCCAATCTGATAAGCCAACAGGGTCACTAATTTGACCAACACCTGAGGCGCCTTGAGATTTTCCAATACGAAGATATCTTTGTAAAGCGCACTATCAACAAGATCACGTAACTTATCCTGTTTCTCTTGTGCAGTGGTCTTGATGACCACTTCAGGATAGGAACCGTAAATGGTGAAGGACTGAACGATTTGGTTAAATTGCCCTTGTTGGGTGAGCCGTTCCGGGAAAGAAAAGAAATCGTCAATCTCTATACCAGCATATTCGCCAAGAGTGAGAGGCAGTAGTTCGATAAAGTATTTCCGCCCTGCAAGGCTATCGGTCAGATTGTGTAATAGTATCAGTGACGACGAAGACGTTGCAACCACTTTGACGTGCGGAAAGTGGTCGAAGACAAGTTTAAGCAAGAGATCAACTTTGGGGAAATTTTGTACTTCGTCGAGAAACAAGTAGGCGCGCCGGCTCGGCTCAAAACCCAATTCGGAGAAGATACGTTCAAGCCGGGCCGTCGAAGGTTCTCCAAAAATGGCTTGTGCCGTAGGGTCATCCAGGGAGTAAGAGGCCGTGGGGTTTTCTGCTTGAAGCATACTACGCAGATATTGCAGAAGCGTAGTTTTCCCAACCCGTCGTGGGCCATATACGATGAGAATCTCAGGGCTATCGAGCAAGTCGAGAAGTTTTTTCTCTATAATCCTTCTATACATACGGATATGATATGACAATGTATCAAAATTGTCAATGGATTGACATATTTAATATTAAATCTGTGAATGCACATTACAATATTAGACTTGATTTGTAATGGACCGACCGCTCGTTTTTTTGCCGAGCAGGCCTTCGGCAATCGTCTCTTTTTTCTGGGCTATAATTGGGATACCGCAGTGCTTGTATAACACGAATTCCAGAGGAGTTGCCATGAAAAAGTGTTTTCTGGTTCTCGTTTTCCTGACTTTCTTCGCCTCTGCCTGCAACCTGCCGGGAGGCAGCGGCGCGACACAGACAGCCGCTCCGGGCAAGTCCACCAGCCCCTGCGGCGACGGGGTTTGCAGCGGCCCAGAGAGCGCCAACAACTGCCCGGCCGATTGCGGCGCGGCTCCTGCCCAGGGCAGCGGCGACGCGGCCACTTCCCTGCCGCAGGTTTCGGGTCCGCGCGGCGATGCACCGTTGTACATCACCACCATGACGCACATGGAAGGTCCCTGGAACGATGACCGGGATGAAGGCCTGTTCCTGCGCCATGTCGAGCAACTGCGTTATGGCATGGATCTGGCCGATGAATACGACGCCATCCTGACCATCGAAAGCGAGCAGCCCTTCGCCCGTGCCAATACCCTCTGGAATCTCAACATCATGGCCGAAATCCAAAATCGCGGACACGGCGTCGGGACGCACTGTGACATCGGTTTCAAAGAGCCGCCCATGCCGGTGGAACAGTTTGCGCAGATGTTCACCTGCACTGCGTTATTTCTTCAGCCAGATGCAGGCGCTGGTACAGCAGGGCGTCATCACCTGGGCCACGCAGAAACAAGTTTATGAAGCTTACGTAGCCTGGAATCAATAAAACGCATGGTCGCCATTACTGCCCCTATCCTTGCCAAAGTCCCGCAACTGCGCCCGCTCAACATCCTGAACGATCTGTTTACAGTGGCGAACCTGGTCGAGGCCTGTTTCGCAGACAGCCTGGATGCCGAGGGCCACCGCTATATCCAGCAAATGCGCCGCGCCGGAAAGGACAGCCATTTTTTACGTTGGGCGACGACGGCAATGGATACAGTATCCATGCCGCTTTCGGGGTATGTCTGGGAGGAGAACGGCGAGGTGGTGGGGAACGTGAGCCTGATCCCCTTCCAGCAGGCGCGGAAAAAGGTATATCTGATCGCCAACGTTGCGGTCCGCTCCGATTACCGCCGCCAGGGTATCGCGCGCACATTAACTGCGACCGCCATGCAACATGCCCGGCAGCGTGGCGCGGCATCCATCTGGCTGCACACCCGCGACGACAATCCGGCGGCGGCGCTCTATACCAGCCTGGGATTCCGCGAGCGCGCCCGGCGCACGACCTGGCTGGCGAAGCCCACACGCAACATCAGCCTGAATGGATCGGGGATCAAAGTCATGGTTGGCGAATTCCCAACCATCACTGCGCGCCAGGCGCGTGACTGGCCGCAGCAAGAGGCGTGGCTGCAGCGTCTCTATCCAGAGGAGCTGGCCTGGTACCAGCCAATCTCATGGCTCTCGTTCCGGCCCGGCCTGGGGCCTTCCCTTTACCGCTTTTTCCTGGATTTCGAGACGCGCCAATGGGCTGCCTGGTCAAACGGCCAGTTGCTGGGTGTTTTGGCCTGGCAGCCAACTTCCGGTCATGCCGACCGGCTCTGGGCGGCCACTTCGCCTGAAGACGGCGCGCCAGCCCTGACCGCGCTCCTGTGCCACGCCCGGCGGGCGCTTACCTGGCGGCCTAACCTGGCGCTGGATTTTCCCGCCAATCAGGTTGATGAGGCCATCCGGTCGGCAGGCTTCCAGCCGCGGCGGACACTCATCTGGATGCAGGCGGATGCAACGGACGCCCTCGATAATCGTATATAGGCTCAGACGCAAAGGAGGTCGAAATGAGATTTATCTTACGCTGGGCAATCATTGCGGTCGCACTCTACGCTGCCATTGCGATCGTGCCGGGAATTAACTATCAAGGCAACTGGATAGACATTGTTTGGCTGGCGCTCATCTTCGGATTTGTCAACGCTCTGCTGCGCCCGGTGCTCAAGTTCCTGACCTGCCCGCTGATCATCCTGACCTTGGGCCTGTTCACGCTGGTCATCAATACGCTGCTCTTCCTGCTTTCAACCTGGATCGGCGGCCGGTTGGGCATCGAACTTAACATCGCAGAACCGGTATTCTGGAATGCCTTCCTGGGCGCACTGATCGTCAGCGCGGTCAGCTTCCTGTTGAGCCTGATCTTGAGGGATGAGTTGAAGGGCAGGAAATGGAGGAAGTGATCAGTGATCAGTTATCAGTGAAAAGAGCAGCCTGCTTCGCGCAGGTTGCTCTTTTGCTCTTTTCTTGACATCAGTACCAATTTATAGTACCATGATAGATGTGAACCGAAAACATCGCCAGACTCTTGCCGCTCTCTTTGCCCGCCCTGACCGCAAAGACATCCGCTGGGATGACTTCGTCGGCTTGCTCATCGAACTTGGTGCAGATGTTACCGAGAAAGGCGGCTCAATGGCAGGCATCCGCCTGAATGGGCGTTATGCTGTTTT
The DNA here is from genome assembly GCA_043823965.1 of Chloroflexota bacterium. Lineage (GTDB taxonomy): Bacteria > Chloroflexota > Anaerolineae > Anaerolineales > Villigracilaceae > CG2-30-58-95. The sequence continues at coordinate 2,985 of JBDRTP010000021.1, read as the reverse complement.
CCACCGCCCACATCCCGGCAATGTGATTTACCCGTCCATGCTGAAACGCATCCGGCGTTTCCTGAACGAGTGCGGTGTTTTGATGGAGGTTGAGTGATATGTTGAAATACAAGAACTATGTTGGCGTTGTGGAATACGACGCGGATGGCAAAATCTTTACCGGCGAGGTCGTAGGACTGCGCGATGTCATCACGTTCGAAGGACGCACGCCTGAGGAACTGGAAGAGTCTTTCCGCCAGTCGGTGGATTTGTATCTCGAAATGTGCGCCCGCGATGGCGTGGAAGCGCAAAAGCCTTTTTCCGGTCGCTTCAACCTGCGTCTTGACCCTGAACTGCACCGACGCGTGGCAGAGCGCGCCGGAGTGGAACGCATCAGCCTGAACGATTGGGTCCGGCACACCATCCAGAATGCGCTGGGGGGATAACGAGCTAAGGATGTGTTATGGTCAGACCAAAACTACCAAAATGGGTGACGCCTACCCGAAGGAGCGATGAAAGATGAAATGTAGTGTTGTAGGGTGTTCTGGTGAATATGAAGAGCGATTGGTTGTTCAAACGGTACGCCATCATGGGCAGGTGATCGTTATTGATCGAGTTCCGACAGAGGTATGTTCGATTTGTGGTGATGTGCTTTTCAAACCAGAAACCGTGCGCCGGATTGAAGCTTTGTTGGAAGCAACAGCGCAACCTACGCGGACGGTTCCCCTTTATGAATATGCTTGATGAAGTACTCGATTTGCGAAAGCAGACGGACAGCTGCACCGCCACTGAGTCGGATCGCCAATAGATAAGACTGCCACCTTGCTTGACCCTACTGGAGAAGTTAATGAATAAGTTCCGTTAACATTCACATTGCCGTAATCTGTTCCGACTGTTACTTGCGACCCGGCCCCGGGCCGCACTCCCGTTGCCCCGGCCAACTGGCAGACGCCGTCGACTAAAACCGCCAGCCTGTTGTCATCCTGTTTTACCTGGCCGGCAATCACGCCCCGGACACTAAACGTGGCTGCCGCCCATGCCCCTCATTGGGTCGAACAGGTGCTGTTTAAAGCCCGGACGCGGTAGTAATAACTGGGGTATAAAGGGAGAAAAGAATAAGTCAGACCGGTCAATGAACTGCAGTAAGCCCCGGATGTCAAACAGTTGGTCCCGGCCGGATATAATTCCAACTGATAACTGTCCGCCAAAGCCGGCGCTGACCACGAGACTGTTGCCTGCTGGCCTTCGCTGACCGTTACTGTCCCGCCATTAACCGGATTCAAACTCGGCACACCCGGCACCCCGGCATCGCTCGAACTGCACGTCCCGCCGCAGCCATCCCCCTGCCCGCAGTACGGCGCATTGCAAACCGGCGTACACGACGGCGGCGACGGCGACGCTCCGCCTCCGCCTCCGCCAGCACAATACGTATCGCAGGTATACCAATGCCAGTAACATCCCCATGCTCCTCCCAACTTTGCATAATTTGCGCAATAATAAACAGCTCTCCCAATAGAGCCTTCTTTCCACCAGAAATTCGAACAACTCTCTTCAGGCGGAGATGCAGTATGACCTTGAGTGAGACCAGCATTACATGCTGCATAGATTTTTTGGGGTGAAAGAATCATCGTTGCCAAAAAGATCATCCCTGCCCAGATGATTGCCTTTTTGAATATAAATGTGTGCTTCATTTTTTCATTAATTTTTAGCCACATATAACTGGCAGGCTTTATTAATTTCCGTGCAACTGTTATCACTGCATAGGCCGCTGAATATCATCAATTCACTTGATGTTTCTTGAACTTTATTTATGAGCGCATCTATCGTAACATCTTCTCCGGCAGAATCAATGAGGTTGACAATTTTTATATCCCCGTCTTTACAGGTAATCCGGCTGGTTATTTTCTTTCCCTCTAATTGATGCGGCCAGACAAACTTAAGATTTAATGTTTTATCTCCGGCATTAGCCGATTCAATCATAAACCGGGGCATGTTCTTGGTTGGGTCAAAGTTAGTAGATAGTTCCGCGGGCGGACCTAAAGGGGCTTCGATCGAGATATTTTGCTTCTTGTTGAAAATTAAAAACACTTCGCCAGCCACCATAAAAATTAAAAAACCTAAGACGACCAAAACAAATATCTTTCTTTTTCCCATTTCTATTAATCATGAAAGGGATTTAATGAAAAGTCAACTTTTGACAATCACTCTATGGTTGCGGTTTTGGTAGAATTAAAGATCTACCATGTTGTTCTATCCATGCAAAAACCGTAGACGCATTCTCATCAATAAAGACAGCTTTAAGATTACCTTCATCAGCTCTATAAACAATAATTGTGCCATCGCCCGCGCCATACACCATAATTTGAAATTTAGACGAATCAATATTATTAGGTAAACGAATGCCACTCATAAATTTACGATCAATTTCTGAAATTTTTGCAAGTTTTTTCATAAAAAAATCAGAATCTTCTGGAGTTCTAGTTAGATCTTCTTCTCCCCAAAAAATGCCATCCTTATTTACCATATATTCAAAGCCTTCTTTTGGCGTATCAAACCTAAACATTTCCATGGTGCCGCCAATTTCGAGGTCAAAGCTAATGGTTCTCTGAATCTTTTCCCACTCGCCGGCGCTGTTTATTTCAAACCATACTTGTCCGTCAACTAAAACCTGGCCATTGGTAATTTCATATTGCTTATCAGCCGGTATTTGGCTCAAAAACTCGCCCGGCAGGGGGGGCAGAAACGCCACGCGCTGCTCGTCAATCACTGTTCCGCTGGCATCGGTCGTTGTCACGATCAAGCCATTATCCAGGCTACTGATTTGGATACTATTCGGGCTGTCAGCAATGATGCGCACGGGGTTGGTCAGATTTAAAATTTGCGTCGGGCCTTTGCCGCCGCCCTCCCAAAACCAGACCACAACCGTGCCTGCCTTGAATCCCCACGGATTGCCGTCCTGGGCAACGAAGGCGGTCACCTTAACCCCTTCAGGCAAACCGCTAAACC
>JBDRTP010000020.1:0-3555 GCA_043823965.1 Chloroflexota bacterium | reverse complement strand
TAAATCAAACAGATGTTTAAGGAGTTAAAGAATGAAAGCTACTGTAACAATAAGAGAGGACCTATCTAAAAGACTGGAGAGTTTAGCCAGAACCACTCACCAGTCAAAATCTTCATTGGCATCTCAGGCGGTAGAGAAGTTTTTAACAGTCCAGGAATGGCACATCGAGGCAATAAAGGAAGGTATTGCAGCAGCAGACAGAGGGGAATTAGTCGGCCACGAGGATGCGCTTACTGAACTGAAGCGGTGGGGTCAGCGTGCATCTTAAATGGACACGCCCAGCTATTGGAGATCTGAAAGAAGCCGGAGATTTTATTGCTTCAGACAACCCAAGTGCAGCACAACGAATGGCAGAAAGGGTACAAGAAGCGGTAGAATATCTTTTAGATCATCCTGATATGGGCAGACCAGGACGAGTGTCAGGAACAAGAGAACTCGTTGTATCAGGAACGCCTTTTATTGTGGTGTACCGTGTAATAGCGCCAGTCATTCAAATATTAAGAGTCCTTCATTATGCCAGAAAGTGGCCAGCTTCCTGGATATGAGAATTGGTATCGTTGGCTGCGGCTTGATCGGCAAACGGCGCGCCCAGATTTCCCATCAATCGCCGGGCGATGAAGTGGTGATCGTCGCCGACGTGGACGAGAGCCGGGCGCGTGCGCTGGCCGAAGAGATCCATTGCCCGAGCACTGCCGATTGGCAGGCGGTCGTTCAGCGGGATGATCTGGAAGCCATCGTTGTTGCCACTCCGAACAAGTACCTGATGCCGGTTACGGTGGCAGCCCTGAAAACTGGCAAACATGTTTTATGCGAGAAACCGCCCGGGCGAAATTTCTCCGAAACGGAAGAAATGGTTGCCGCCGCGAAAGAGGCGGGAAAAGTACTTAAAGTGGGATTCAATCACCGCCATCATCCAGCGATATGGAAAGCCCATGAAATCTGCGAACGAGGTGAGATTGGCCCATTGATGTTCATTCGTGCCGTTTACGGCCACGGCGGGCGGCCGGGTTACGACAAGGAATGGCGCGGGGACGCCGACCTGGCTGGCGGCGGCGAGTTGCTCGACCAGGGCGTCCACCTTGTAGACCTCTGCCGCTGGTTCCTTGGCGATTTCAGCGAAGTGTCTGGCTTTACGAACACCTATTTCTGGGATTTGGGATACTTCGAGACCGCAGACAACCGACGGCCGACGGCAAATGCCAGACGGCAGACGGCGGTCAGCGGTCAGCGGTCGGCGGTCGGTTGGAAGACAACGCCTTCGTCCTACTCCGCACCCCCTCTGGACAGGTGGCTCAATTCCACAGCAGTTGGACACAGTGGAAGAACCGCTTCTCTTTCGAGGTGTTTGGTAAAGATGGTTATGTTCGTGTGGAGGGATTGGGCGGCAGTTATGGGACCGAAAGGCTGGAGGTCGGAAAACGGAAGCTGGAAGGGGGCGCGCCGGATATAGAGATTATCGAATTCACCGGCCCGGATCTCTCCTGGCAGGCCGAGTGGCAGGAATTTACATCTGCCATTCGTGAGGGTCGCCAACCGCTTGCCAATGGCGAGGACGGCCTGGGCACCATGCGCACCATCGCCGCGATTTATGAGTCAGCGCGAACGGGAAAGGTTGTGAAATTGTAGGTGGAGAGGGAAGTAGGTGACACTTCCTTTTTGCGGTGGGGCCTTGATATATTATAATGGGTGTAAGCTAATGGTAGGGCAGTCACCTACCATAATAGGCTGTCTCCGTTGCGGAGGTAAAATCGTATGGAAAAGGTGAGCTTGGAACAGGCAAAGCGACAATATACTGGGCAGTGGTTGGCGTTCCTGGTGACCGAGGAAACGCTGACAGGGGAATTGCTGGGTCAGTTGATTGGTCATAATCTTGACCGAAGAGAACTTCATCGAGAATTGAGGGAGAAGAAGATGGCGCGCGCCTATGTCACTTTTGCCGGGCCCGCGGTGAAACCAGGCTATACAGTGATCCTCTGATGCAAATGCCACTGGATATCCCCATCGTCGTCAGGCGCGTCGAGTTTCATGGGCCGACCGGTATCCGTGAGATTGATATGATCCTGGATACCGGTGCTGCTTACACAGTCGTTGCTTGGGATGTGGCAAAAGACATTGGTTATGATCCCGCCGTCTCACCGCAGCGTATGCCTATCGTTACTGCCAACGGAGTGATCGAAGCTCCAATGATCACAGTAGACGCTGTTCAGGTAGCCGAGTTGCGCGTTCAAAACGTGGAGGTCATCTGCCACGATATTCCGGAGATCGCTGGTATCGAAGGCTTGCTCGGTTTGAGTTTCCTGCGGCATTTTCGAACTGTGGTTGACTATATCGAAGGAAACCTGGAGATCACAGGCGGCACGCAGGCAATTGGAACCCTTTAAATTGCCAATCTCTACTCTCTACTTTCTGTTCTCTCTCTATGAAAGCCATGCTGCTCGCCGCTGGGCTGGGCGCCCGCCTCAGGCCGCTGACCGATAATCTCCCCAAGTGTATGCTGCCCATTGCTGGCAAACCGGTGTTGGAGCACAACCTGGAATGGCTCAAAAGGTACGGGGTCAACCAGGTGATGATCAACCTCTATCACCTGCCGCAGGTGGTAAAGGATTATTTTGGTGATGGCAGCAATTGGGGGATGAAGATCACCTATTCGTTGGAAAAAGAGATTTTGGGGACAGCGGGAGGGGTGAAGAACGTAGCATGGTTTTTTGATGAGGGGCCTTTTTTTGTCTGGTATGGGGATAATCTCAGCACCTGTGACCTGGGGCGGTTAGTGCGATTTCATCAAGAGAAAGGCGGGGTGCTGACAATTGCCCTTTTTCACAGGGAAGACGTGACCCAAAGTGGCATCCTCGGCCTGGCGGAGGACGACCGTGTGTTGCGTTATCTCGAGAAGCCTGGCGATGGGGAGGTATTCTCTCACTGGGTCAATGCGGGTATAATGGTTTTGGAACCGGAAGTGCTCGGTTACATCCCTTCCAACGGGCCTTCGGATTTTGGTCGGGATGTCATTCCCACGCTGCTGGCCGAGGGTCAACGCTTGTTCGGTTATCGCATGTCGTCCGATGAAGGTCTGTGGTGGATTGATACGCCAGAAGATTTGCAACGGACAGAGCAGGAAATCAGTAGGAGGAATTAGTTATGATCCTTGCAAGAGCGCCATTCCGTATCTCGCTGGGCGGGGGAGGCACAGACCTGCCCTCTTATTACTCCCACTACGGGGGTTTTATCCTCAGCGCGGCGATAAACAAGTATCTTTTCATTTACGTCAACCGCCCGTCGGCGGACGAGTTCATTCGCGTGAAATATTCGCGTTACGAACAGGTGGCCTCGCCAGATGAAGTCCAGCATGACCTGGTGCGCCCTGCTTTGAAAACCCTGAATATCAATGGCAGCCTGGAGATCGTTTCGATGGCTGACGTGCCGGCAGGCACGGGCCTGGGTTCTTCTGGCACCTACCTGGTCGCCTTGCTCGCTGCGCTCTACGAACTAAAGCGGGAGAAGGTGCCTCTCCATGCGCTGGCCGAACAGGCCTGTCACATCGAGATGAACCTGGCC
>JBDRTP010000019.1:0-10698 GCA_043823965.1 Chloroflexota bacterium | reverse complement strand
CTCGGCGCGCTGCCGGTAAAATATTATCACGCCGGCACATTTCCAAATGTGGACAAGGTATCTGGCTCAACCATGGCTGAGACCATCCTGACCGGCACGAGCGCCTGTCATGCCTGTGTGATTGCCTGTGGACGCGTGGTGCGGCTGGACGACGGCGCAAAACGCAAAGGGCCGGAATACGAGACGATTGTCGGCTTTGGCCCAAACCTGCTGAATGACGATTTGTCTGCCATTGTCCGGCTGGGTGAAATCTGTGACCGTTACGGCATGGATACCATCAGCGCCAGCAACACGCTTGGGCTGGCGTTTTACCTTTACGAGAAAGGCGTTATTACCGAGAAAGATACCGGTTTCCCGCTGCGCTGGGGCGATGTGGTGGTGGCAGAAAAACTGCTGCATCTGACCGCCCGCCGCGAAGGCATAGGCAAATACCTGGCGCAGGGTTCACGGCGCTTTGGGGCGCATTTCGGCGCGGAAGATGAGGCGGTGCAGGTCAACGGGCTGGAAGTGGCCTATCACGACCCGCGCGGCGTTTCCGGAATGGCGTTGGTCTATGCCACCAGTCCGCGCGGCGCATGCCATAATAAATCGGATTATTTTCTCGTAGATTGGGGCCAGGCGGAGGCCAGCCTTGGCCTCGAATATTTTGATAGGCAAGCCGGCGCGGAGAAGGCCGCCAACGTGACCCGCCATCAGGACTGGCGCGCCGTCTGTGATGCGCTGGTGCTGTGCCTGTTTTCCAACGTTCCGGCGGAAATGGTGGTGGATTTGACCAATGCCGCTACCGGCTCAAACCGAACAATCGAAGATTTGCTGCGTGCCGGTGAGCGCGCCTGGAATCTCAAGCGCATCATCAATCACCGCCTCGGCCTGACGCGGGCGAATGACAAATTGCCGAAGGCGCTTTTGGAACCTTTGCAGGACGGCGCGGCGGCAGGCTTCGTCCCCGATTTGGCCGCCATGCTGGAGGCCTATTATGCGGCGCGCGGCTGGGACCCGCAAACGGGCCGGCCAGGACGTGAGAAATTGGAGTCGCTGGGGCTGGGATGGGTGGCGGATGAATCAGGAGAGAAAGAATGAAACTCGTTACTGTTAATGAAATGCGCGCGATTGAGCAGGAAGCCGACGCCAGAGGTTTGACATACGCGCGGATGATGGAAAACGCCGGACGCGGTCTTGCCAAAGAAATATTATGCCTTGCGTATAGACATAACGATGAAGATATGCAAGCCCTGGGGCTGGTTGGCCCGGGAAATAATGGCGGGGATACGCTGGTCGCGCTGACGCATTTAGCCGAGAAGGGTTGGCAGGCGCGTGCCTATCTGATCCATCGAAAAAGGGAGGCTGATCCTCTCGTCGAGCGGCTGAGGGAAGCGGATGGCGAGATTGTCATTTCCGAGAAGGATGAAGGCTTTGAACAGCTCAATGCCTTCATCGGCGCCGCCGATGTGGTTCTGGATGGTATCTTAGGAACTGGGTTCAAATTGCCCTTGAAAGCTGAAATCGAGCACGTGATGGCCGCCGTGAATGACGCCAGCGCGGATTTGGATTGGCCGCCTTACGTTATCGCAGTTGATTGTCCCTCCGGCGTGGATTGTGATACGGGGGAAGCCAGCGCCGCTTGCATCCCGGCGGATGCCACACTGACGATGGCGGCTGTCAAGCAGGGTCTGTTGAAAACCCCAGCTTTCGACTTGGTAGGCGAGATTCACGTGGTGGATATCGGTCTGGCAGACGATCTGCCTTCCTGGAAAGCGGTACAGAACGAAGTCGCGGACGAGGGCCTGGTGGCGGCCATTTTTCCGCCGCGTGCCTCGGATGCGCACAAGGGGACTTTCGGCACGGCATTCGTCGTGGCTGGCTCGGTCAATTACACCGGCGCGGCGCTGCTGGCCGGCAAGGCTGCCTACCGGATCGGAGCCGGGCTGGTGACGCTGGCCGTCCCCTCGCCGTTGCACGCCGCCCTCGCCGGACATTTCCCCGAAGCGACCTGGCTGTTGCTGCCGCACGAGATGGGAGTCGTCGCATCCGATGCGGTAGATGTGCTGGCAAAGGAACTCGAGCGCGCCACCGCGCTTTTGATCGGCCCGGGCTTCGGATTGGAAAATACCACAAAGGAATTCTTGGAAGACCTTCTACAGGGAGCAACCCTTTCAAAGAATGCCCACGGACGGATGGGATTCATCCCGAGTCAAGCGGGAAAACTGGAAAAGAAGATATTGACATTACCACCGCTTGTGATTGATGCTGACGGGCTAAAACTGTTGGCGAAAATCCCGGATTGGCCGAATTTACTCCCTCAACCGGCTGTGTTGACGCCGCATCCGGGCGAAATGTCGCTACTGACTGGTCTGTCGAAAGAGGAAATTCAAAAAGACCGTCTGGCTATTGGATTACGCTTTGCTCAAGAATGGGGCCACGTGGTTGTTCTGAAAGGCGCCTTTACCGTCGTCGCCTCACCCGATGGGCGTACGACAACCATCCCGGTGGCTACATCCGCTTTGGCGCACGCGGGGACTGGCGATGTGCTGGCAGGCTTGATCGTCGGCTTGCGCGCCCAGGGCGTAGAGGCGTATCCGGCTGCGGTGGCCGGGGCGTGGGTGCATGCGCAGGCGGGTTTGTCCGCCGCTGATGTACAGGGAAGCACCGCTTCAGTTTTGGCTGGAGATGTGTTGGAATCCGTGAGTGATGTTTTGGCGGATTTGGCGTAAAACGTAAAACGTAATCCGTAATGATCGAAAAAAAAAGGAGTCCGCGTCTTCTGGACTCCTTTTTACGTTTTACGCATTACGTTTTACCTGCTCTGTTAGCTCTTCAAAAACTCCTCCAACGCTTCCTTGCTGATGCGATACGCGTTTCCGAGTTTCTTGGCTTTCAAGTCACCGGCATTGATGGCTGCGAGGACATCTTCCTCAGAAACCCGCAGCACCTGCGCCGCCTCGGAGGGCGTCATCACCTCCGGCATACCACCGCCGGAGGGCGCGCCGCCGGATGGTGATTGCTGTTGCTGCTGGCCGGATTGCATGCCGCCCTGCAGCGCCTGGCCCATCAGGTTGCCGATGCCCATTCCCGCGCCGATGCCGGCCGTCAGTCCGGCCCCGCCGCTGGGGTTCTGGGCGGCGTCGCGCATCGCGTCCGCGGCCTGCAGTTGGGTGTAAGTTGCCATGTCGAGCATGCCCATGTCGCGCAGTTCCTCAGCGGATTCCTCGGACGGCTTCAGGTTGCCAATGATGAAGCGCTTGAGGGTCAGGCCGATGGCGTTGAATTCTTCCTCCGCCAGCGACTGGATGAAGCTGCCCAGCTCGATGGTGTTGGCCAGAAGCTCCGGCACGGCCATCTTGGCGCCCCACTCGTTGAGCGTATCCTGGAGTTTGGAGAGCATGGCCACGCGTAAGCGATCTTCAATCGCCTCAACGCTGAAGGATGCCTTCTTGCCGACAATCTGGATGATCAATTGCTGAGGATCCTTCACCTCGAAGCCATAGGTGCCGTAGCCTTGCAGTAGCGCCACACCCAAACCCATCCCCGGGTTGCGCACCAGGATCGGCTGGGGCGTACCCCACTTGCGGTTGGCGAATTCCTTCATCGAAACGAAGTAGACTTCCGCCGGGAAGGCCGTCCTGCCGCCGGTCAAAAGGTCCTGGGCTTTCTGGGTCAACAGGGGAATGTTAGCCGTGGCGATGATGTGCCGTCCGGGGCCGAACTTATCCAACGCCAAACCGTCCCGGAAGAAGACCGCTGACTGCCCGTCACGGACGATGATGTTGGAGCCGAGGCGGTATTCGCCATCCGTTGTATTGTCCGGGAAGCGATGGACGATTTCACTTTCCATCTCGTTGGGGTATTCGATAATATCAAAAATGCGTGCCATAGTTGTCTCTCCTTTTTGGTCAAATCAACAACTTGATTATAGTCTATCGGATATTTTGATACAAGTATTTTTTACAGATTAATCTACGCTGCCATGCCAGAAAAGTTTTATATAGGACGCGGATGAACGCGGAAAACGCGGATATTTCCTCTTTTCCTCCGCGTAAATCCGCGCTCGCCTGCACTCGTTCTTTGAGTGTCCGCGTCCTGTTATTTTGGCTCCTTCATCTGCTTCCCCGACCCGCCTCCGCGCACCATCAGGACTTCCGCCATGATGCTGACGGCGATCTCCTCCGGCGTCTCGGCCCCGATCCCGATCCCGATGGGGGAGTGGACACGCGCCAGTTTCTCGTCTGGGATGCCCTGTTCGTTGAGCGCTTTGACCGTCAGCGACCAACGCCGCCGCGAGCCGATAACGCCGATGTACGCGGCATGTGTGTCGAGCAGGGCAGGCAAGCCGGGCACATCTACAGCGTTGCCGCGCGTGGTCAGCACGAGATAAGTATGCCGATTGATGTTGAGATGCTGTGGCAATTCCTGCATCGGGACAGGGTAGAACTCATCAGCATCCGGGTTGGCTTCGGGCGTGCAGAATTCCGCGCGGTCATCCGAGACGGCGACGCGAAAGCCGAGCCATTTGGCGAGATGAGCGACTGCCTTGCCGACGTGTCCGCCGCCGAAGACAACCAGCAATGGGGGAGGAAGGATAGGTTCCACAAAAACCTCCACTTGTCCGCCGCACACGCCGGGATCGCCGCGTGAGGGGTCGGACATGTTGTAGCGCAGCAGGCGCGGCTGGCCGTCGGTGATAGCCATCCAGGCCTCGTCGAGGACGCGATGTTCCAAGTCGCCCCCCCCGATGGAACCGATGAAGTTTCCATCTTTATAGACGAGCATCTTGCTGCCCACATGGCGCGGCGTGGAGCCGCTGGCCTTGACGACGGTGCAAAGGGCAGCGGGTTCGTAAGTCCGTTCGAGCTCAACCAGGGCTTGATATATAGGGTTCATTCTCAAAGGAGTTTTCTTATCGCTTCTTTGAGCAGAGGAAGATCGTCCTGGATGGTATCCCAAACAATCGAGAAATTCACGTTGAAATATTCGTGAACGATTTTATTGCGGATGCCGATCATTTTCATCCAGGGTATTTCAGGGTGTTCGACCTGGAACTCATCCGAAATATTATTGGCGGCTTCGCCGATAATCTCGATTTCGCGCACGACCGCGTCTTTTGCCATTGCGTGGGAAAGAAATTCGTTTTCAGATAATCCCCGCGTGTAACCTTCGACCATTCCGATTGCGTCAAGAATGTGGCGCAAGTAAACGGTATCATCCTTCTTCATAGATGATCACTTTCTCTTTTTCGATGTAAGGAAGAATGTAGGGACTGACACTGTCTTCGGCGACGAGATCCACAGGACGGCCAAGGGCTTTCTGCAGATTTTCTTCGATTTCAATCAACTTGAAAAATCCCAATTTGGGGCGGGCATTTGACGGCTTGAGCGTAATCAGTAAATCTATGTCGCTGGATGTCGTTGCTTCGCCGCGTCCAAAAGACCCAAACACTGCCATGCGACTGACATAAGGTCTGAGCAGAGGAATTGCTTTATTGCGGATTTCTGCGAACCGGTCCATATCTACATTTTACCTTATCCCCTTACCTTCTGCGCTATCTTTCCAGCAACCCCAATACCACCGGCAGCAACTGCTTCTTGCGCGGATTACAGAGCAAATTCAAGAGGGCGCTTCAGTACCTTCGCAGCTTCAATGAGTGCAGCCAGCGCTTCGTTGGCGTTTTGCAAGGCTTCTTGTACTGTATCGCCCTCTGTGATGAGTTCGGGCAGAATGGGGCAGGTAACAACGTATCCGCCTTCGGGTTGGGGTTCCAAAACAAGAGGAAGTAGGTGTATCTCTTTGTGGAGCATGGTTATCTCGCTGGTACTTACGCAGGAGATTTTCTTCCGACTTTCTTGCTGGCATTCAAAATAGTCATGCCAATGATCTCGTCATTTTCATAGCGTACAATGACATCATTATCCAGCAATTCCGAATCGTCGGCATGGCTGGGCTTTTTGAAATTTACATAAAGCACGTCAGCTTCTTCGTCATAGGAGAGCCAGATGCTTTTTTGATTCAATTGCAGAACCTGTGGCACGAAGGTTATCACTTGGTCAAGGTTTACGGTTGCCATATTCTCTTTCTCCTGTTTATCTTCTTCCAGCGCTTCGTCAGAAACGCCGTAATGATAAATCCATCCTCTTTTCCAAATTCTCGATAAACGACAAGTCGAATTGTAACGCTATTAACCGATTTAGCAATGCTCATATTGCATCCGTTTTTTTATCTCTCTAACAACCCTAACACCACCGGCAGCAATTGCTTCTTGCGTGAGACCACCCCTTCGGCCAGGCGGGTTCCGTCGGGTTGGAGTGGGTAGGGCAGGTCACTCAAATCGGCTGGCTCGTTGCTCAAGATCAATCGGCTCGAGCCGCGGATAACGTCGGTGACCATCAGCATGGCGAAATCCAGGGCGCGGCGTTCGCGCAGGCCCTCCAGGGAAGCGGTCAGGCCTATCAGATGTTCGGTAAATTGCATCGGATCGGTGACTTCAGCCTGGGCGATGGCGAAATGATGTCCGCCAGCCTCGTAGATTTTCAGGTCGGTGTTGACCACCTCGTCCGGCGTACGCGAGTCGATGCCCGAGCTGGCGCGCAGAACCTGTTCTCCATAAGATTGCACCGTTTCGCCTGCCAGAGGTGCGCCACGGATGAAGGCCCAGCGCCCCAGCCGTTCGGCAGCTTTGTGGTCGCGTTCGGTCGTGGTCGGTGAAGTCAGGATCAACGTGTCCGAAAGCAGACCGGCGAGCATCAGCCCGGCCAGGGCCGGCGGCGCGCTCAAGCCGGCTTCTTCGATCCGCTCAGAAACGAGTGTGCTAGTGCTTCCGACGATATCCACCGTAAAGCGGATGGGGATGTGCGTGGATGAATTGCCCAAGCGGTGATGGTCGAGGATTTCGAGCAATTCAGCCTCCTGGATGGCGCCCAGCGCCTGGCGCGGCTCGTTGTGGTCAACCAGGATGACCTTCAAGCGAGGTGGATTCAGTAAGTCGCGCTGGCGACAAACACCGAGATATAAGCCATTTTCGTCTACTACCCAGAAGTCATCGCCTTCCTCGCGCAGGATGCGGTTGAGCGAGTCGCGGATGCGGTTGTTGGCCTGGAAGCGGGGAATGTTTGTCTTGCAGGACTCGCGGCAGGGGGTGTCCAGGATTTCGGCGATGGGCAATTCTTGCTGGCGCGGGTGCGGGCCGATCTTCTTGCTGATCAGGGTAAATAAACTAGCGCCGGTGATCAATCCGTAAGGTGTGCCGTCCTCGTTGATGATTGGAGCGATGCCCCAGGTGCGCAGGGCAATCTCCCAGGCATCCCGCAGGGGTGCATCTGGCGTCGCTGTGTCCAGCCGGCGGGTGACTGATTCGAAACGCGGCGAGGCGTCAGTGAGCAAGAGAGGCGCGTCGAGTCCCAGCCGCTTGAGCACCCAGGAGGTTTGCGGATTCGTCGCTCCGGCGCGGGCCGCGATGGTATCCAGTCCATCGCGCTGGTGAAGCAGCCAGGCATAACCCATGGCCGCCGCGATAGTGTCGGTATCCGGGTTGACGTGTCCGATGATGTAGATTCGTTCAGCCATTTTTTCCTATACGTCCAGAAACGTTACGCGGTGCGAACCTGCACCGCGCCTGGGGATTTCCTGGCAGCCTAAAGCCTTTAACTTGCGGGAAATTTCGCGATACTTCATGCCACTGCCAGCACTGTTTCAACCCATAAAGGGGAGTTTTCTTTGGCCGGTTGCAGGACAGGGGGTAATGGGCGATCCAGTTCTTTCATTGCCTCGATGATGGCCGATAAGGCATCGTTGGCGTTATTCAAGGCTTCCGGTACTGTATCGCCTTCGGTAATCAGTTCCGGTAAAAACGGGCAAGTGACAACATACCCGCCTCCGGGCTGAGGTTCAAGAACAAGTGGTAATTTGTAAACGTTGCTCATCACATATCTCCTATCGCCAATTATAAACTCTTCTTGAGCGCCCGCCACACTTTCTCTGGCGTGACCGGATTCGGTTGCCCTACAAATCCTTCAGCAATTCTTCAAGGTCTTGGTAATCGTAAGGAGGCCTGCGGTGAATGGCAAGAATGACAGGTTGCTCGTCTTGGACAAGATAAATAATGCGCCATTTGCCCAATCTTAAACGTCGGACTTCGCGGCTTTCTTTTTCAATGACAAGCCGTTTACTCTTTGCCGGGCGCGGGCTGCATGCCAACGCGTTCAACTCGGCGATGATTGCCTGGCGGGTATTGCCTGGAATCTTTTTGAGATTGTCCCGGGCGCGCCTGTCAAGAATGACACGTGGCTTACTTTTGGGCATGCGGTTGTTCCATTTCGGCAAGCGCTTCGTCCAGGGAAATGAATCCCGCCTTTTTGTAGTCTCCGCCTGCTGCATCCAGCCTGGCGAGCGATTCTTTGGCTATCGCGATATCTTCTGCTTCCTCCAGCGCCTCCAGAATATTTCGCCAGACTTTTATGTCAACGATAACGCTTTTGGTTTTCCCTTTCGGATCGAATACATATTGAATGTTTTCAGGAGCAACAGTAACCATATCAACCTCTACTTTCTTTTCATCGCCTTCCAGACCTTCTCCGGCGTGACCGGGTTCTTGTCAATGTTTACGCCGACTGCATCCAGTATAGCATTTCCAACGGCGGGCGCAACCCCGTCCATCGGAATTTCTGCCACAGCTTTGACTCCGAACGGGTGGCTCGGCTCGAAGGTCTCGACGAAGATGGCCGTCAGTTCGGGCATCTCGTCAGCGCGGAAGATGTGGTAGTTGGCGAAGTCGCGTTCGCGGGCTACACCTTTTTCATCATACACCATTTCCTCGCAGACGGCGTAACCGAGGGCCTGCGTCATGCCGCCTTCAATCTGGCCGGAGGCGGTCTGCGGGTTGATGATGACGCCGCTATCCACCGCCATGACCAGTTTGTCCACCGTCACCGCGCCGGTTTCGCTGTCTACGGTTACTTCAGCGAACTGGGCGGCAAACGGCGGCGGGGAGGATGTGGAAACATAAGATGCGTTTGCCATGATCTGTTCTTGATTGCTGTGGTGGAGCGTATCAAGGGCGATTTCAGCGAGAGAGACCGAGCGGCCATCGGCTGCAATTGCCATGCGGTTTGAAAGTTGAATGTCGGAAGGTTGAAGGTTTCGCTGACTCGTTGACTCGCTGGCTCGTTCGTTAAGCATTTTCGCTGCACGCGCCCTAATCCTTTCCGCGCATTGCTGCGCAGCTTTCACGACCGCCGCGCCGGAAATGTAAGTAGTGCTGGAGGCGTACGCGCCTTTGTCAAATGGCGTGAAATCCGTGTCTGACGAATAGACCAGAATATCCTCGGTCGGGAGGCCCAGCACCTCGGCCGCCATCTGCGCCAGGACGGTGTCGGAACCCGTCCCCAGGTCGGTTGCGCCGACGAGCAGGTTGAACGAGCCGTCGTCATTCATTTTTAGCGAAGCCCCACCCATATCAAGGTAAGGAATCGCCGTGCCCTGCATCACACATGCAACGCCGATTCCCTTTCGTGTCGAACGTCGAATGTCAAACGTCGCGTCTGACTTTTGACGTTCGACATTCGACGATTTGCGCCACTCCTCATTCCCGTATTTCGAATCCCACCCAATCGCGGCTTTCCCCTGCCGGACACATTCCTCGAGTCCGACTGTGTTTATTGTTTCCGGCCTCGGCTCGCGGCCCTCGTTCCAGGCCGTGCTGAAGGGGTGGAACTCACCCGGGCGGATAGCATTCTTCAGGCGGAATTCGAGCGGATCCAGGCCGAGAGAGCGGGCGATCTTCTCCATGTGACGCTCGACCGCCCAGAATCCCTGCGGCACGCCGTAGCCGCGATAGGCCCCGGCGGGCGGGTGATTGGTGTAGACGATATCCGCATGGAAGCGGATGTTGGGCGACTTGCGGTATTCGCCATCACCCACGTACAGCGCCATGGACTTATGTCCGGTGTTGCCGGTCACGGTCAGGGCATGGCAGCCATACGCGCCGGTATCTGACAAAACGCGCATCTCGTTGGCTGTGATCGTGCCGTCCTTTTTCACGCCGGTCTTCATCCAGATTCGCATCGGGTGACGCGAGCGGGAGGCAGTGAATTCCTCCTCGCGGCTGTACTCGAAGATGACCGGCCGTCCGGTGGCGATGGTCAGGTGCGCGGCCACGTCTTCGATCAGCACCTCCTGCTTGCCACCGAATCCGCCGCCGATCCTGGGTTTGATGACGCGGATGCGCTTGACGGGCAGCCCGAGGACGGGCGCGAGCATCCGCCGGACGTGGAACGGGACCTGGGTGCTGGTGCGGATGACCAGACGGTCGTCTTCGTCCCAATACGTGACTGCCACGTGCGGCTCGATGTGCGCCTGCTGCACCTTGGGGACGGTGTACTCGGCCTCGAAGATTTCGTCCGCTGTGGAGAAGCCTTTTTCCACCTCTCCAATGTCAATTCTGATTTCAGCCGCCAGGTTTTTCTGCGGATCACAGACGGCGAACTTGACGTATTCTGGCTCGTCGTGGAGGATGGGCGCGCCGGGTTTCATCGCTTTGGCCGGGTCGAGCAGGGCCGGCAGCACTTCATATTCCACATCAATCAAACGCAGGGCTTGTTCGGCAAT
Organism: Chloroflexota bacterium; assembly: GCA_043823965.1. Lineage (GTDB taxonomy): Bacteria > Chloroflexota > Anaerolineae > Anaerolineales > Villigracilaceae > CG2-30-58-95. The sequence continues at coordinate 105 of JBDRTP010000019.1, read as the reverse complement.
TTCGGGCGTCTCCGCGGCGACGAAAGCCACCCGGTCGCCCACGAAGCGGACTTTGTTATCCAGCGAAAAACTATCCAGCGGGCCGGGGATGGGGTCGGATTGCCC
>JBDRTP010000018.1:0-10938 GCA_043823965.1 Chloroflexota bacterium | reverse complement strand
TAACCGGCTTTTTTGATCAAGCCCAAGACCAGATTGTGGACGATGGACAAAATGCGTCCAGCGGCACCTTTGGTCATCCGGGTCGCATCTTCATGGAAAGTGACATCTCGACGGTAGTGCAGTCCAGTTTCGATCAACCATTCTTGCCGTCTTACCGCAAGCACTTTCTCAGGGGGGGCTTGTTCCCTGGAGAGGCTGGTGATGCCGAATTCGACTTTACAACTGGTTTTGTAGGCTTGGCCCTGGCGTATCCAAATGAACTTGCGCTCCAGCCGATACACCTGTCCAACCCCAGGCCAATCGAGGTAATCATTCAACATCTCGCTCGTTTGGATCGAACGGACCTCGATCCGCCCATGTCCGCAGTTGACTGTTTGGGCGCATTGAAAGTCGGTTTGGATCTTGCCAAATCCGGGTTTAGGTTGGTCAGACGCAAACACCCGATGAATGTCCTGGTACAGGCGTTCCTGGTTTTCCTTGACCGGCCAGAGGTGCCCTTGCCTGCCCTGCCGGGGCTGGGGGAGGCGCCTCTTTTGAGCCTGGTTTACCGCGAGATTGCCGCCGTAGCCAGCCGGCTCGCTGCACCAGACAACGCTTCCGTCCCACCAGCGACGGAAGCCAACCTGTGGCGGCATGAGGCCATCGTGGAGGCCTTGATGGGCACCCGCGCTGTCTTGCCGGTGAGCTTTGGTGCTGTGCTTGCCGACGAAGCCGCGTTGCAAGCGATACTTGCGACCCGTTACACAGGCTTTGTCACCGACTTGAGGCGGGTTTCTGGGCGGGTGGAGCTGAGTGTGCAAGTCCTGTTGGACGATGACGCCGGCCGACCGCCCCCCGCCGACTGCGGAAACCACACTGGCGGTCAACCGTCGGTGGTCAGTGGTCATGCTTATATGCTGGCACGATTGGAGGCGGAACGACAGGCTCAGGTCAGGCGCCAGCGAGCAGAGGCGTTGGCTACCGACATCCATGCTCGACTGGCTCGCCTGGCCGACGAGAGCACCCACCTGATCTTGGTCACTTCACATCTCCTTCTAAAGGCGGCTTACCTGGTGCCGCGGGAGCGGGTGACAGATTTTCGTCAAGAGGTGGAAAGTCTGTGCCTGGCCTATCCGCGCCTGCGTTTCCTGTGCACTGGCCCCTGGCCAGCATACAGTTTTATAACAAACGATGAGGCGGCCACCCAGAGACTCGTGCCGAGTAGGTGCTGCGCAGAAACGTTAACCCGTGAACCCCCCCGATCAACACTTTGCTTCCTCTCAGAATCTGGAAACGAACAGGAGCACAAAGATGCCAGAGATTGACAGGAACAACCAGCCGAGTAGGTGCTGCGCACGAGACGAAAAACTGCTGTGTAACCCGGGCGACCTGGAGGCTTTTGCCACCGAGCTGGAACGGGCCGAAAAAACCTTGCCCCGGCGGATCAATGTCGACCCTGAAAAGGTATCGCAAGGACTGGCACAACTCGTCTTGACCTTGATCGAACTCCTGCGCCAGCTCATGGAACGGCAGGCTCTCCGGCGAATTGAGGGCGGTTCTCTGAGCGACGAGGAGATTGAACGGCTCGGGCAGACCTTTATGAAGCTGGAGGCGCGTATGGGTGAGTTAAAGCAAATCTTCGGCCTGGAAGACGAAGATCTGAACCTGCACCTTGGCCCCCTGGGCGACCTGCTCTGAGAGCCGTTAGTGGCTCAGAGTTTGAATGGCATCTGCGACAGCGCCTCATCCACCTCATACTTCGCTTCCCGCAGCCGTTCGACCGCTTCACTCATGTAAACCGCATTCCAGACGATGATCGCCGTCGCAAGCAGCCGCAGGCAGCTGGCCTGGTGGGCTTGATCTTCGACGGCACGCGACTTCAAGACCCCCGCCTGGCCGATGAACAGCGCACGCGCCAGCGCATGATAGGCCTCTCCCTTGTTCAGCGCGATCCGCATCGTCGCGCGGGGCGAGGCGTTTCTCTATCCCAGCATGGCGCGCAAACTGCTACAAGATTACCTGAACCGGCTGGATGAACCGGCCGCCAGCGGACAGCCAACGCTCACGCGGCGTGAAAAAGAGATCTTGCGCTTGCTGGCAGAGGGGTATAGCAACAAAGAGATCGCCGAAAAACTAGTCATCAGCCCCAGCACCGTCCACAGTCACCGCTCGAATTTAATGGTGAAACTGAATCTAAACAGCCGTCGCGAGTTGATCCAGTATGCCCGCCAGCGGGGATTGATAAGCGAGTGAGGCATCCTGCCGGGGTGTTCCTCATCTGGACCCACCCGCTCTTTTATAAATCAATGCGTTTGCTTTTGAATCATCCGGATATCGAGTGGATTGGCGCGACCTCCGATTACGCGACGGCACTTGCCCAGATCGAGGCACTGAGAGCAGATACTGTCTTGATCGAACAAAAAGAGGGTAAGAAACTCCCCACCGATGTGCTGAAGATCCTAGAGACAAATTCTGCGCATATGCGAGTGATCCGATTAAGCCTGGCCGACAACCAGCTGACTCTTAATCAATCGGTTCAGGGTTCGAGTCCCTGGTCGGTCACACAAGCCCCCGAAACGGGGGCTTTGCTTATCAGCTTGGCAATGGGTGCTATAATTTCCTAAAGCCACTCTCCCGATAGGCCTTTCGAAGAACCTGCGGTCGGCGGTTAGGAAAACATCCACATGCCTGATTTGATCCTCCACAACAGCGCGATCCACACCCAAGACCACCGCTTTCCTCATGCCACAGCCGTCGCCATGCGCGGCAGTCGCATCCTGGCCGTGGGCAGCGACTCCGAGGTGTGCGCTCTGGCCGGCTCCCATACCCGGCAGATTGACTTAGGCGGCCGTCGGGTTTTGCCAGGCCTGACCGACTCCCACTTCCACTACTACGACTGGGCGCTCAATCGGCGGCGGTTAGAACTTGCCGACACGGCTTCGCTGGCGGATGTGCGCGCACACGTCGCCAGGGCAGCCAGCAATACCCCATCCGGCGGCTGGATCATCGGCCAGGGCTGGAACGAGACGCGCTGGCCTGACCCGCGCCTGCTCACCCGCACCGACCTGGACGAGCTGACCCCGACCCATCCTGCCATCCTCTGGCGCAGCGACATGCACCTGGCAGTAGCCAATTCACTGGCGCTGCAAGCGGCGCATATCAGCGCTGAAACGCCAGATCCATACCAGGGGGTGATTGACCGGGACGCCAACGGGCAGCCGACCGGCGTGCTGCGAGAGCTGGCCATCAATCTGGTGCGGGAGGTCATCCCCCCGCCGACGGAGGACGAGACCCTCGCGGCCCTGCGCGAGGGGTTCACCGAATTACACCGCTTGGGACTGACTGGCGTCCACGACTACCGCATCATGGGCGGCGCGGATGGCCCACCCGCCTTCCGCGCCTACCAGCGTCTACAGGCATCCGGTGAGCTGGCTTTGCGGATGTGGATGCTTCTCCCCGGCGAGCGTCTGAGCCAGGCCATCGCTTTGGGTCTGCGCACCGGCTTCGGCGACGATTACCTGCGCGTCGGGCATCTCAAGTTCTTCTCGGATGGCAGTCAGGGTGCCCGCACGGCCTGGATGCTGGAAGAATATGAAGATACCCCCAGTTGCGGCATGCCGCTCACGCCAATGGATGAGATCGCGGATGCAGTGCGCCGCGCCCGCCACGCCGGGCTGGCAGTCGCCATCCACGCCATCGGCGACCGGGCAAACCGCGAATTGGTGACCGTCTTTGAGCAAGTATTGAATAGCGAGCGAGTCACCGCGCCCAGCGCCCCGCATCGTATCGAGCACGTGCAAAACATTCGCCCGGAAGATGTGCGCCGACTGGGACGATTGGGGGTCGTAGCCTCGGTGCAACCTATCCATGTACCCGACGACTTCCCGATGATCGAGAAATCGGTGGGGCCGCGAGGCCGCTGGGCTTATCCTTTCCGGGATTTGTTGGCGGCGGGGGCGCCCCTGGCCTTTGGTTCCGATTGTCCGGTGGCTGACCCCAACCCGCTGTGGGGCATCCATGCCGCCGTCACCCGCCAGATGCAGGACGGGACGCCAACCGGCGGCTGGTATCCAGACCAGCGCCTGAGCGTGGCTGAGGCGGTCTGGGGATACACAATGGGGCCCGCCCTGGTCAGCGGTCGAGAGCGTGATTTGGGCAGCATCACCCCCGGCAAACTGGCCGACCTGGTCGTTTTGGATGGCGATATCTTCGCGATCGAGCCGATGGAGATCGCCAGGGTGCAGGTAAGCATGACGATCCTGGGCGGACGGGTGGTCTATCCGGAGATGTCCTTCGCCGCACACGTCTCTGCTCCTTATAGTATTACCGCTCAACATTTGCGCGACCCGCGAGAATCTTTATGAACCGCGAAGAAACGAAGAGCGCGAAGGAAAATTAAACTTCGCGCTCTTCGCATCTTCGCGGTGAATCTTTTTTGTTGCGGCCGGAGGCCGCGCTATGCCAGTGAGTTCCCGCAATAGGGGCAAGTCTTCCATCCGCCTGGGCCGGTTTGCTGCACTGAGCACAAGTCCGGGCAGGTTGAGCGGATGGGCTGGTAAAATTACTCCATGAACTCCATTTCCCCCTCCTTCCTCGCCCAACTCCAAAGCCTCCTCCCGCCAGCCTCATACAGCCTGGAATCTTCAGTGCTGGAAGGCTATTCCCACGACGAATCTTCGCAGAAGGCTGTCATGCCGCTGGCCGTCGTCTGGCCGGAGAATGCCGGGCAGATCGCCGCCGTGCTGAAACTGTGCAACGAACAGCGCATTCCGGTCACGGCGCGCGGCGGCGGGTCAAGCCTGGAAGGCAACGCCGTCCCTTCACCGGGTGGGATTGTGCTCTCGCTCGAAAAGATGAATACAGTATTGGAAATCCTGCCGGAGGATTTTCAGGTACGCCTCCAGCCGGGAGTGGTCTACGATGATTTGAACCGCCAACTTGCGCGCTTCGGCCTGTTCTTCGCTCCCGGCCCCTCGTCCGGCGACGTGGCCACCATCGGCGGGATGGTCGGCAATAACGCCGGCGGGATGAACGCGCTCAGGTACGGGGTCACGCGCGACCACGTGCTGCGGCTGCAGGTCGCGCTCGCTGATGGCTCCCTGCTCTGGTTCGGAACGCGGGCAATGAAGTCCTCCTCCGGGTTCGATCTGGTACGACTGATGGTCGGCTCGGAGGGGATGTTGGGCATCGTCACCGAGATCGTGCTAAGGCTGCACGGCCTGCCGGAGCGGCGCACCGCGCTGGCGCATTTCCCCGCGCTGGAGACAGCCGCGCAGGCCGTCTTCGAGGTGATGCGTTCCGGTATCCTGCCGGGTGCGTTGGAGTTGATGGACGCGGTCAGCATCCATCAACTGAACGTCTATGCGCAGCACCTACTCGGCAAGAAATGGAGTTGGCCGGAGACGCCCACGCTGCTCTTCGAATTTCACGGCACGCCGCGCGGCATCGCCGAAGAACTCGAAATCACCCGGCAGCTCTGCCAGGAACTGGGCGCGACGACTTTCCGCGAGGCGGCCTCGCCTGCCGAGCGCGAGCAATTGTGGGCCGGCCGCAAGGAGATCACCCGCGCCGAACAGGACATTTTCGCCGGTCACATCTTCTTCAAGGGCGATATCGCCGTGCCGCTTTCCCAATACGTGCGCACCCTCCAAAAGGCTCAAAATCTGGCCGAAGAGCACGGCCTGGGCATGTCGGCCTTTGGGCACGCCGGCGACGGCAACCTGCACACCACCATCCCGGCGTTGCCCGGCGACGCTGAAGCCTGCGCCCGCGCCGAAAAATTGATGGACGATCTCATCCGCTTCGCCCTCTCGGTTGGCGGGACGGCCAGCGGCGAGCACGGCATCGGCCTGGCGAAGCGCAAGTATTTGAGCGAGGAACACGGCGCGGCGGTGGAAGTAATGCGGCGGATCAAGCAGGTGCTGGATCCGAATGGGATACTGAATCCAGGAAAGATGTTTCCGGCCGAGTAGGTGCTACGCAAAGGAATTTAACCGCCGCAGGCCTACTCGGTGGAAACACTCGCAACCCGCAATCTCTCACCCCATGCTCACCACCTGCCCCTCCCAGCGGTGCCACTTGCCGTGGTGCTTCTCCAGGATCTTGCGCCCCTCGCCCGCTGATTGCAGCCCGATGAACTCCATGTCGGCGTCCACCATGATGCGCACCAGATCCTTGAACAACACGCGCGGCTCCCAGCCCAGCTCCCGGCGCGCCTTGGCGGGATCTGCCTGCAGGAAGTCCACCTCGGTCGGGCGGAAGTAGCGCGGGTCAATCTTGACGTAATCCTGCCAGTCCAGGTTGACGTAGCCGAAGGCTGCATCCAGGAACTCACGTACCGAGTGTGCTTCGCCGGTACCGATGACGAAATCGTCGGCCTGGTCGGCTTGCAGCATCTTCCACATCGCCGCGACGTAATCCGGGGCATAACCCCAGTCCCGCCTGGCTTCCAGGTTGCCCAGGTACAGGTCTTTCTGCTTCCCGGCGATTATGGCTGCCAGCGCGCGTGTGATCTTGCGGGTCACGAAGGTCTCACCGCGGCGTGGGGATTCGTGGTTGAACAAGATACCGTTGGCGGCGAACATCTTGTAACCCTGACGATAGTCGCGCGTCACCCAGTAAGCGTAGACCTTGGCCACGGCGTAGGGGCTTTGCGGCTCGAAGGGTGTGCTCTCGTTTTGCGGCGGCCTGGCGCTGCCGAACATCTCGCTGGAGGAGGCCTGGTAAAAACGCGTCTGGATGCCGCTCTTACGGATCGCTTCCAGGATGCGCATCGTGCCCAGCGCGGTCACATCGCCGGTGTACTCGGGCAGGTCGAAGCTGACGCGCACGTGCGACTGCGCCGCCAGGTGATAGACCTCCTCCGGGCGCAGGGTGTACATCAGGTCCATCAGGCTGCCCGTGTCGGTCACATCCCCATAATGCAGGAACAGCCGCGCTCCGTTATGCGGGTCTTTATAGATGTGCTCGATGCGCGCCGTGTTGAACGTGCTGGCGCGGCGGATCAGCCCGTGGACTTCGTAATCCTTCGAAAGCAGCAGCTCGGCCAGGTAGGAACCATCTTGACCGGTGATGCCGGTGATAAGAGCTTTTTTCATCGAACGTCCCTTTGAGCCATTCCCCAGGCCAGGAAGGCCATGCTCTCTTCGTACTCGCGGGCGGTGGGGGATACAAATTCGGCGCGTGTACTCAGATCGCGGCAAAACACAGGGCGCCCGCTGATGCCCTCGAAACGAGTTATCGGAGAGGCTCCGTTGAGCACGAGCAAGTCAATTTCATCAAAACCAGTTGCCCGCTGCAATTTCATCGACAATTCTAGCCGCTGCTCCAGGGATGGTGACGCATCGAACAGCACGGCAACATCAAGATCACTCCCTGGCCGGATCTCGCCATTTTTCGCTGACCCAAAGACCCAACCGGCGACCACGCTGCCCGTTCCTGCCAAAACTGCTTCAATGGCTCTCCAGTCAACTTTGGACATAATTAAGGATCTCTTCCCGAAAGCGATCAAAATCCGGTAAATACCGGTTGACCATCCCTACAAGGATGGCAAGGTCAATCCTTTCATAACGATGCACAATGAAATTTCGAAATCGAACCATTTTCTCGTATCCTGTATGGCGAGAAAGTGCGCCCAATTGTATACACCTTTCAATGGCCTCGGCCCCAGTGTTGGCTGGCGTCTGGCCCTTAACCGACAGAATTCTCTGACAGACATCAATTACAATTTGACCCGGCAACTGCGGCCAGCCATACCGTGCCAGCGGTCAGCGCCGGTCTTTACGCTTGATCTGCCCGGCCGGCAAATTCACCGGTACTTGCCGGTGAGCCCGCAATAGTTTCAGCAGCACCCGCACCCGTTCGTTGCCTGGCAGGCGGGAGTCGAAAACCGCCTCATAGCCGGCAAACGGGCCGTCCTGTATATATACCACATCGCCTGACTTTAGACCATCAAACAATTCACCGCCAGCCGCGTTGATTTCTTCCAAGCGCCGCTGGATGGCATGGATCAAACCGTCTGGCACACTGGCAGGCACGCCATCGAATGAAACCAGCCGCTGAGCGCCGGGCATCCACTGCAGTGTAGATATACCGACCTGTTCAAGATCCACAAAAACAAAAATATAACCTGGGAAGTAAGGCTTTACTTTCCTCGCCCGCGGGTTTACCGTCTGCACACGGATGCGCGGGAAAAAGGTCTCGAACCCATGGGCGAGGCACTGCTCCCATAGGAACTCTTCTTTACGAGGCTTGGTGCTCAAGGTATACCATGTGGAAGCCATAAATGGATTTATACCATAAAGGGGAATTTACCCACGCGCCTATCATATCGCAATAGCTATATTCAAGTCAAGTGACAATACCTTCGCCAAAATTTAGCGTGTGACAAATTGTCAAAATGTCCGTCTTCAGTCTTCAGACAGCAATTCCCAAAATGTCATTGCGAGCGCACTATGCGAAGCAATCTCCTCGCTAAAACTGGGGATTGCTTCGACGGAAGAACGCCGTCTCGCAATGACATGGTTCATATTGAGAATTGCTGGTCTTCAGAGACTGACATTGCCAGATTTTCCAAATCCGGCTATAATAACGCTTGCAATCGGGGCGTGGCGCAGTCCGGCTAGCGCGCTTGCATGGGGTGCAAGAGGTCGGAGGTTCAAATCCTCTCGCCCCGACTAGTTGTTGGGCGACAGTAAAACTGTCGCCCAACTTTTTTTCTCTTGCCAATACAGTCACGTTAGGGTATCCTTGTTGCCGGGAGTGGTTAAGTCCCGGAGGGCTTCCCGGTCTTCAAAACCGGTGGCGGGTCGCGTTGCGGGCCGCGGTGGGTTCGACCCCCATCCACTCCCGCCTTTTCTTTTTCGGTCATCACTCATCACTCGTCACTCATCACTCGTCACTCGTCACTCGCAAATCCTATGACCCTTCCTCACACCGAAGTATTGAACTCCATCGTCTCGCGCCGCTTCCGCATCGAAGAAATAACCTGGGGCGACCCACAGCGCGATTTCATCGTCCGCTACCGCGGCATCCTGCTGAATGCAGACTCAGCCGCCGCCTACGACCAACTGGCCGAAGCCCTCCGCCCGCTCAATATCACCCCCCTCTTTCGTATCGAGGATGGCCGCCAGACGGTCATCCTGACTGCTGGCGTGATCCGCCCAACGCTGGGCAAGATTTCCGCCAATATCGGCCTGTTCATCCTCACGTTGTTGAGCGTCTTGTTCGCCGGCGCGATGTACTCCTACCGGGGTGAAATGCCGGCCGATTTCTGGGGCCAGATCATAACGCTGCTCCTCAACCTGTGGGTTGGCTGGCCTTTCGCTCTCAGCTTGCTGGGCATCCTGCTGGCGCACGAGTTCGGACACTATTTCGCCGGGCGCTATCACAAGACGGCCGTCAGCCTGCCCTATTTCATCCCCTTTCCAGGCGGCATGCTGGGTACAATGGGCGCCTTTATCAACATGAAGGAACGCCTCCGGAACAAGCGCATCCTGCTGGATATCGGCATCGCCGGGCCGCTGGCCGGGCTGGTGGTTGCCGTCCCGGTCCTTATCCTGGGCCTGGCCCTCTCCAAGACCGGCACGATCCACAACTCCTATTACACCAAACAGGCGGGCGTGGGAAATGCCTGCCCGAATACCGCCTTGGTTGGACAAACCTACTCCTGTCCTGGCGATGACCTGATGGAAGGCAACTCCATTCTCTACCTGGGCCTCAAGTACCTGACCCACGGCGAGTTGCTGCCCGCTCCCGCTCATTACGACGTGCCAGCGCTGCTCTACTGGCTGCGTTACTTGTTTACCGGTTCCCCCATCCCGGTCGGCGGCAAAGACGTGCTGCTGCATCCGGTCGCCATGGCCGGCTGGGCCGGCATCCTGGTCACTTTCCTGAACCTGATCCCGGCCGGCCAGCTCGACGGCGGCCACGTCCTTTATGCGCTCTCCGGCAAGCGCGTCGATAGAGTATTGCCTTTTATTCTGGTCGCGCTTGTCGCCCTGGGCATCTTCTGGTCCGGCTGGTGGCTTTGGGCTGCGCTCATCTTCTTCATGGGCCGCGCCCACGCCGAGCCGCTCGACCAGATCACCGAACTCGACGCGCCGCGCAAGAAGCTGGCCGCGCTAGTGCTGGTCATCTTTATCCTTGTGCTGACGCCCGTCCCTTTCACGCTTTTCTAGAAAATGCCGATACCGCGGCCATTCCGCCTCGCCCGCCTGGTCTTGCTTGCTTCGTTCGTCTTGACGGCTTGCGGCCCGGCTGCCTCGACCTCCACAGCGGCGCCCCCCTCGACCCCCGGCCTGCTGACCGGTACCCCGGCCGAACCCTCCACCCCAACGGCCACGCCCACACCTGCTCCCCAGATCGGGGTCGCGCCGGAGGCGTTGCGCGGCATCCGCATCCAGGTCTGGCACGCTTTCAGCGGGCCGGCGGCGGATGTCTTCACAACGCAACTGGCCCAGTTCAACACCCTCAACCAGTGGGGGATCGTCGTCTACCAGAGCGCACATGGCAACTATTCCACCCTTTTCGATAGCGTGGATTCCGAACTCAGCTCCATCCGCCGCCCCGACCTGGTGGTTGCCTTGCCCGAGCAGGCGCTCACCTGGGAGGCCAAAGGCGCGGTCGTAGACCTGAACCCATACGTCTACGACCCAACGTGGGGGCTGACCGCCAACGAGATCGCCGACATCCCGGCTGCGTTCTGGGTGCAGGATCAAGTGGATGGCCGGCGGCTGGGGGTCCCGGCCCAACGTTCGGCGCGTTTCCTGTTCTACAACCAGACCTGGGCGCGCGAGTTGGGTTTTACCAGGCCGCCTGCCACTGCAAAGGAGTTCCGCACGCAGGCTTGCGCCGCGAACCAGTCCAAGCGGCAGGATGTAGATCCGGGGAACGACGGCAAGGGCGGTTGGATCGTAAACGCCCAACCCGATACCGTTCTCTCCTGGCTGCTGGCTTTCG
>JBDRTP010000017.1:0-3508 GCA_043823965.1 Chloroflexota bacterium | reverse complement strand
AAAATGTTATGTGAAGCTCCGGATTATGTGAAGTTAAAGGTCTGGGCTTCCGCCTATCCGCTCATTTCTGCCCCCCAGCTTAGCAATTCACTGCACATAATTCACGGCCCCTGGCAAGCTTATTGAGCCACTCAAGAACGTGCGGCTGTTGCCATGGGGCTTTTTTGCTGATCCTTGGAGCCCCCGCCCTAGCGATCATTTTGCGTTTGGTTTCCATGTCGATTTCCACATAGATGTGGGTGGTATTGATGTCGGCGTGTCCCAACCAGTAGCTGACCATGTTGATGTCGTTTCCCGCTCGCAGCAGATGCATGGCTGTAGTGTGGCGGATGGTGTGCGGGTTGAGGGGTTTGGTGGTGACAGATAATTGTTGAGCTTGTACCTGGGCGCCGTACTTGCGGGTAATGTGGCGGATGCCGAAGCGCGTAAGGGGTGAGCCATTGGCGTTAAGGAACACCCGTTCGGTGTGTAGTTCTATGGGAGGGCGCTGCTTGAGGTATGCCTCAACAGCGGCAACCGTTTCTGGCCACAGGGGGCAGCTGCGTTCTTTTTTGCCCTTGCCCAGGAGTTTGACTTGGGCGGAGTCATCGAGACGCAGATCGGTGAGCTTGAGGGCCACGATTTCGTTGACTCGGGCGCCGGTATTGTACAGCAGTAGGAGCAGAGCCCTGTCTCGGATTCCGGTGCGACAGTTGACATCAACGGCCGCAAAAACGGCCTGCATTTCTTTCTCTTCGAGGTAGTCGATAGTCTTGTGCGTGGTGCGCTTGAGCGGGATCGTACGGACTTGCTGGCACGGAAGCATCAAGATGGGCTCCTCGCGGGCGATGAAAGCGAACAAGGTGCGGATGGCCGCCAGGCGGGCGTTGCGTGTTCTTGGAGAGCAACCTCGCCCCTGCTCCACCTGATCCAGAAAGTCCAGCACGAGCGCCTCGGTGATGTCTTCGACGGCGAGTTCATCCGCTGTTTTTCCAAGGGTGTCGGCGGCGTAACAGAGCAGCAGTTTGACCGCATCGCGGTAGGCCCGGAGGGTATTGACCGATAGGCCTTTCTGGACTGGCAGATAGTGACCGAAGAACCGTTTCATAAAAGTGGCCAAGGGATGGTTCATGATTTTCCTCCGTGGGGGTTGACGTTGTGCAAGTAGTGGTTGTGGAACCGAGTATTAACCTGTTCGAGCAGCTCGGCGGTGGGCTTCAGGTACACCTGAGTGGAACTGACGCTTACATGCCCCATATAGGTGGCTAGGGCCGGCAGCCGGGCGTTGACCTCCTGCCCGTCCCTGTACCATGCCAGCAGTCTGTGAACGGCGAAGGCATGCCGCAGGTCGTGGATGCGCGGGCCGGCGTTTTGCTTGTGAACTAGGCCGCATTGCTGGAGGAGTTGGCCAAAAGTGCGATGGACTACGCAGTGGCGCAAGCGACGCCCCTGCAGATTAATGAACAGGGGGGAGTCTGGTGACCTTGGACCGTTTTGGACTCTTCTGTGAACATATTGCTCAAGAACCTGAGAGGTGGACGGATGCAAGGGCACCCATCGGGCCTTGCGGAACTTGCCTTCGGCGATATAGAGCAGATTCTGCTCGCGGTGGAAGTCCTTGAGGACCAAGCCGAAAGCCTCACCGATACGGATACCCGTGGTATACAGAAGTCCGAGAAGCGTGTGGTAAGTGTGTGGCCGCAACGACTTTGGTGGCGGCAATGCCCAGGCGGTCGAAAGCAAAGCCTCGATCTCCGATTTACTGACGATATAGGGGCGATGAGCTTTTTGGGCAGAACCGCACTTCATGGGTTCGGGCACATAGCAAGACGGATCTGACTGGGCGATGTACTCGCCCAACTGTCGGACCACGCAGAAGCGGTTGTATTGTACTCGGGGACGCAAGTGCGCAAGGCTTTGTAAATACTGTTCGATGATCTGACGGGTAACGGGTGGACCGGTGAGGTGTTCTTCGAGCAGAAAGCGGTCGAAGTACCCCAAGAGCTTGGCCTGAGATTGGTAATCGGTCCCCGAAAGACGACGCAGTTCGATGAACCGGCCGATCTGCCCAGATAGCCAACTGTGAAGGGTAACCGATGGCATCAATGCACCTCCTGGGGCCAGGCCAGCCCCACCTGTTTGAGGGCGTTAAAATCCACTTTGGTATAGATGAAGGTTGTCTGCAGGTGCCGATGTCCGAGCACATCGGCCAACTCTTTAAGGGAATGTCCTTTTTGAAGCATGCGCGTGGCGAAGCAATGGCGAAAGGCATGTGCGCCTTTGCTGGGGAGCTCAATGCCCGCAACCCGGATAAGACGCTCCACGATAGCCGAAAGCGCGGTGGAATGAGCCAAAGGGTGATAGGGCGCCCGACAGGTCAGAAAAACGTAAGGGGAGGAATAAGGGGGGCGGGAATTTTGCAAGTACTCCAGCAGGCTTTCCCCCACCGCCGTCGTTAAGGGCAGCAGAATGTCTTTGCCCTGTTTGGAGGCTTGGAAAAAGATTTGGTTCTTTGCCCAGTCGATATCTTCCAGTCGTAGCGCACGCACTTGGCCGCCCCGCACGCCGTAGGTGTAAAGCAGTTGCACAATAGCGTAATCCCGCCGACCTCCGTGGCTGTTACGGTTGATGCCGCGCAGGACCTGTTGGGCTTCGGTGTCGCTCAGCCCGCGTGGAACCGTGGCCAGTTTGTAAGTGCGCAGTGTGGACACAGCGCGGTCTAGAGGCCGCTTAATATAGCCTTGGTGCAAACAGAAGCGGAAGAAGGTCCGCAAAGCCGACTGCATAGAGTGCCGTGCGGATCGCCCCATGCTCTGGGCATAGCTCAGAAAGAATGCCTCGATTCTCTCGGCCGTCAGCCTTAATAAGCCTTCTGGCGTGGCTTCTGGGCCAAGCCACTCCAGGAACTGAGCGATCGAATGGCTGCGGACTTTAAGCGTTCCCTCTGCCGCGTGCTGGTAATGGCGCATCCACTGGAGATAGGCATCCAAAAGGGGCTGATAGATCTTCTGTTGCGGCAAGGAATCCACAAGCCCAGAATCACGAAGATAGGTGAGGAAACGATTTACCGAGTAGCCCACCAGACGCACGTGTTTTTCTGGTGCTTGCCGGTTCCGGCATCGCAAAGGGTAAGCCCTGAAAAAGCCCTCAACTTCTCTTAAGCTGACGCTCTGGTGGGCTACACTCCTTGGGCCGCCCAGATGCTCGTTAAGGTGGGATACGTTAAAGAGGTGTTTACGGATTGTCCCGCGACTGAAGCCATGCTCCAACAACCAGTTGCAAAACCCCTCCAGAAGTTTCCCTATTGGGCCACTGCGCAGCCTCCTCAGTGTTCTCGGATACTCAAACACCCGTTCCAATGCCATGACAACCTCCTTTCTCCGCCTCTCTAATCGAGGCAGTCAGACTTGTCATAGCACGGAATTATGTGTAGTATTAGGGGCAAAAAGCCCCCGAAATAGGGCAAAATGGCGGGAGATTTACAATGGACGGGAGCTCTACTTCACATAATCCGGAGCTTCACATAACA
>JBDRTP010000016.1:0-3745 GCA_043823965.1 Chloroflexota bacterium | reverse complement strand
CTCCACCAGCGGGCTGACCACCATCGAGTACGAATCCGGCGCGCTCGCGGACCTGCGCCGTCTATTTGACGAAATCCTGCCAGCGGATCGGGAGTACGCGCATAACGCGCGCTGGGGCGACGGCAACGGTCACAGCCACGTCCGCGCTGCACTGCTCGGCCCCTCGATGACCGTGCCTTTCGTGGCAGGCCGCCTGACGCTCGGCACATGGCAGCAGATTGTGTATCTGGATTTCGATGTCAGGCCGAGGCGCAGGGAGTTGGTCGTGCAGGTGATGGGAGAGTAATAAAAGTTGTACACTATAAGCAGGATGACCGCCACCCGCAAGTCTTTCTTTCCACTCCAGTTCAGCCTCCTCGCCCTGATCCTGCTCTCTCCGCTGACCCCGCGTGCCTGGGAATTGACCCCACCGGTAGGCCTTCGGCAGGGATTGCAGTCCGTTCCCCTCCCGGCGTCCTTCGAATTATTGGAAATACCTGCACAGGCCGATCTGAATGGGGATGGACTCCCCGAAACGCTGCGCCAGGCAGACGGTCGCCTGGCGATCCTTTCCGGGACTCAGGCCGTCTGGCAAAGTCCCGAATCCTGGCGCGTCGCCCAGGCCGCTTTCAGCGACCTGAACCATGATGGCCTGCCCGAAGTCTCTTTGCTGGTCTGGAGGCCGTTCCGCCCCTGGCCGGTGGACGCCTGGCTGCCGCATGGCGGGCGCATCGCAGGATTTCATGACGCCGAAGGACAATCCTGCCACCTGATCCTGATCGGCTGGAAGCATGGAGTTTACCGGGAGCTATGGGCCGGTTCCGCGCTGGCCGAGCCGCTGCGCGCCTTCGCCGCTGCCGACCTGAACGGCGATGGCAAGATCGAACTGGTCGCGCTGGAAGGTTCGTACCGAGTAGGTGCTGCGCATGACGATCCACCGTCTAAAACGGCGAGCAGGCTCAAGGTTTGGGAATGGAACGGATTCGGCTTCAGTGCCGTCTATGCGTTGGAGGGAAGGTTCCGCCAAATGCAGATCGTCCATACACCGGACGGTCGCGTATTGATTCTCGCGCCCTAACGCGCAATTGCATGAGGAGAATACTATGAAACCCATGAAATATCATCCCCTGTGGCTGGCGATCAGCGCCCTGATCGTCGTCTCACTGGCCTGCAGTATTCCAATACAGCTCACCCAGACGCCTCCAACACTCGCCACGCCGACTGCTTCCGGGCCGCTGCCCACCCCGCCGCCGGGTGTCTACCCGCCTGGCTTCGCCGAGTATCCGCTCGTACAAGTCAACCTGCCGGCCTCCTTCGGTGGTAGCGACTACACCCTGCCCGTGGATCTGAACGCCGTCCAGGGCATGGATACGGTCGAACTCTCGCCGCAGGCCCAGGCATTACTGTCGAAAAACGGATTCGTCGTCCTGCCGCCCAATCCCGGCGAATTTCGCGAGTTCTACCAGCTCTATGAGAGCCACCGTTACGACCAGGCCAACATCTTCATCACCACCGATTCGATCTACCACGTCTACCACCTGATCTTCGACAAGATGCTGCGTGACCTGGAACGGGATTATTTCATCGCCGACCTGAACGCCCTGACCAGCGCCATGCTGAGCGCCGCGTACCAGCAGTACCAGACCCTGCGCGGCACCTCGCTCGAAGAACCGGCCCTGCGGAATGTGGCTTTCTTTGCCGTGGCCGCGCAACTGCTCGGCCTGCCAGACGCAGTGCCGGGCGAGGCCAGCAGCCTGGTCAACGCCGAACTGGGGCTGATCAACGCCGCCTCCAGCGCGCAGGTCTCACCAATCTGGGATCGTCCCGACCTGGCAGCCGATGACAAGTTGATCGAAGATTACAGCCAGTACAAGCCGCGCGGCCACTACACCCGCAGCGAGGAACTCAAGAAGTACTTCCGCGCCATGATGTGGTACGGACGGCTGACCTTCCGCCTGAACGACGCTTTCGAGACCCGCCGCGCCCTGCTCCTGACCCAGGTACTGCGCTCAACAACTGCCGCGGATGGCACCCCGGCCGCCCAGCTCTGGGAGAATATCTACGACCCAACCGTCTTCATCGTTGGCAAGGCGGATGACCTGGGCTATCACGAGTACGGCGCATTGATGGATACCGTCTTCGGCCTCGACGCCGCTCCGCAGTCCTTCACCGACGAGGCCAAATTCGCCCAGTTCATGGAAGCCGCCAAGACCCTGCCGCCGCCCCAGATTAACTCCATGTGGGTCTGGATCTGGCAGGATCAGGAGCAAGCCACCAAAGGCTTCCGCTTTATGGGCCAGCGCTTCACCCTGGATGCTTATGTCTTCGGCCAGTTAATCTGGCGTAAAGTAGGCACAGCGGATGATCCGCGCGGCCTGCCCAAGGGGCTGGATTTCTTTGCCGCTATGGGTTCAGGTGAGGCCTATAACATCCTGAAAGAGATGGGCGAGACGCAGTATGACAATTACGATAAACAGATGACCAAAGTCCGTAACGAGGTCTCTGCCCTGGGAACGGATTCCTGGACGCAGAACCTGTATTGGTCGTGGCTGTATTCCTTCCAACCGCTCATCGCCCCTAAAGACAACCGCTATCCAACCTTCATGCGTACCCAGGCCTGGGCGCGCAAGGATCTCCAGACCGCCCTCGGCTCGTGGACTGAACTCAAGCACGATACCATCCTGTATGCCAAGCAAGTCATGGCCGAGATGGGCGGCGGAGGCTTGGAAGAGCCGCCACACGGCTACGTTGAACCCAATCCAGAAGCCTACGCCCGCTTGCTGGCTCTGACCGAGATGACCAAAAACGGCTTGCAGGGACGCAACCGTCTCTCCGAGTTGACCATGAGAAACCTCGAGAACCTGATCGAAGAATTGACCTTCCTCAAGACCGCCTCCGAGAAGGAACTGGCCGGCGTGGCATTGACCGAGGACGAATACTGGCACATCTTCTACTGGGGTGGCATACTGGAACAATTCACCCTGGCTGCTGCCGACACGACCGGCGACATGGATCGTGACCTGAGCGACCAGAAAGCTGCCCTGGTTGCGGACGTGGCTACCGGCCCCTCGCCGACAGGCGGCCTGGTCGCCCTGGAAGAGGCCATCGGCCAGCCGACCTGGATCTACGTCATCCTGCCCGACCAGCCCTGGCGCATCGCCGCTGGCGCGGTTTTCAGCTACTACGAGTTCCCCGTACCGGCTGCCAGCCGCATGACCGACGAGGAATGGCAGGCGCAAATCGAAGCTGGCGCCAACCCACCGCAGCCGGATTGGACGAGCCTGTTCATCGCGCCGTGAGAAACACGGTTGCACGTTGCAGGCTTCGCCCTGGGGCTCAGCCCGAAGGGTTGAAGGTTGAAAGGTTGAACTTTCAACTTGCAACCCTCCAACTAGCAGCACTTTTGCTTGTATTCCTGGCCGGATGCCAGCCTCGCCAGACGGTCACACTGGCTCTTTTAGGAGACCTGATGCTCGGCCGCGGCGTCACGCCGGGCGATAGCTCGCTGGCCTATCTTGCGCCTTATCTCCGTTCCTCCGACCTGGCGCTGGCAAACCTGGAATCCCCGCTGACAACTGCCCCGCCGATTATAAGCGCATATAACCTTTGCGCCCCGCCTGAGCGAGTCCGTTTCCTGGCTAAATCTGGCCTGGATTTGTTCTCGCTTGCCAACAATCATGCCTTGGATTGCGGCCCGCAGGGCCTGGCCGAAACTGAATCCACACTGGTTACCTTTGGTCTGACCCCACTCGGTCCGCAGTCTGTG
>JBDRTP010000015.1:0-5123 GCA_043823965.1 Chloroflexota bacterium | reverse complement strand
CATCTCCAGCGCCAGACGCATCCTCGAGTTGATGAACCGCGAGACCAATCTCGATCAGAATGAAATTGGCTTTACTGGTGAAATGAAAGGGCAGGTTGAATTCCGGGACGTTTCCTTTGCCTATACTCACCCCCTCCCGTCTCCCGATAATTCAGGGATGGATGACATGGATTTTTACCGCGAAGATACGAAGAACGCGAAGAGATTTGAGAAATCTTCGCGCCCTTCGCGGCTTCGCGGTGAAATCCCCGACTCTGCCCCTTCTCAGACTCCTAATGGGAGAAAGGCAAAGATGGAGGGTGAGCCTGTCCTCCAAAACATCTCCTTCACCGTCCATCCCGGCCAAACCGTCGCCGTCGTCGGGCAGACAGGCGCGGGCAAAACCAGCCTGGTGAAGCTCATTAACCGCACTTACGACACCTCACAGGGTCAGGTGGTCGTGAATGGCATGGACGTGCGCGACTGGAACCTGGCTGCCTTACGCAAGCAGATTTCAATTATCGAACAGGATATCTTCCTGTTCTCACGCTCGATTGCGGACAATATTGCTTTTGGCAAACCCGGGGCAACGCGTGAGGAGGTCGAAGCTGCCGCCAAATCCGCCCAGGCGCACGAGTTCATCCTGGAATTCGAGAACGGTTACGAGACGGTGATCGGCGAGCGTGGCGTGACCCTCTCCGGCGGCCAGCGCCAGCGACTGGCACTGGCGCGCGCCTTCCTGACCGACCCGCGCATCCTGATCCTGGACGACTCGACCAGCGCCATTGACAGCGCCACCGAGGACAAAATCCAGCGTGCCATCGCCAACGCGGCGCGCGGACGGACGACCTTCATTATCACCCACCGCCTTTCGCAGATCCGCTGGGCCGATTTAATTATCGTGCTGCGCAAAGGCAAAATTGCGGCCATTGGCAATCACGATGCGTTGCTGAAAACGTCGGAAGCCTATAGCAGGATTTTTAGAGAATAGAGAATAGAGAATAGAAAATAGAGAATAGAGAATAGCATTACAGCGCAATGTTCTGGAAAAACTCTTTGGCATGTCACCCTGCGGGCGCGTTCTGTGCGCCCGAAGGGTCTCCACGCCGCAAAACGGAGATTCTTCGCACCCGGAAGAGCGCCGGGTGCTCAGAATGACATGTTACCGGGATCACTTTAGCAACTTTGCGCTGTAATATTAGTTGTCAGCCGAAAGTGAAAACCAAACGCCTGCTCCCTCTTTCCCGACCAACTAACCGACTAACTGACCATCCGACTGTCTGACTACCCAACTATCCAACTATCCAACCACCCAACTAACCATGTCCTTCTTCGCCGGACTTAACGCAGAAAAATACGACCGCCAATACTCCGACCGCCAACTGATCGGGCGTATCGCCGTCTACTTCAAGCCGCAAGCCAGACGGCTGGCTCTCATAGCCGTAATGATGATCGTCATTTCGATCATCAGCGCGGCGCTGCCTGTCGTGGTCAGCAAAAGCATTGACCTGCTCAAGGGTCAGCCCACGCTGATCGCCATCAGCCTGGTTGGGCTGGCAGTGTTCTTCGTCGGCGTGGTTACCTGGGGGCTGAACTGGGCGCGCCGCAGCCTGACGGTGCGCGCCGTGGGCGAGGTGGTCCTCGAACTGCGCACACAGGCTTTCCGGGCCGCCGCGGCGCACGATCTCTCTTTCTACGATCAGTTCTCCTCCGGGCGCATCCTCTCGCGCATCACCTCGGATAGCAACGATTTCGGGCAACTGGTCGTCATCGTCACCGACGTGACCTCGCAGCTCGTCCAGGCAGTACTGCTGGGCGCGGTGCTTGTCCGCACCGAGTGGCGACTGGCCCTGCTCCTGTTCTCGTTCCTGCCGTTCCTCTTCCTGCTGGCGCTCGGTTATCGCCGCATCGCCCGGCGCGTCACCAAGCGCGGTATGCAAGCCATGGCCGACGTCAACGCTGCCATCAAAGAGACCATCAGTGGCATCGCCATCGCCAAGAACTTCCGCCAGGAGAACAACATCTTCGCCACCTTCGACGCCGCCAACCGGGCATCCTACCAGGTCAACGTACGGCGCGGCTTCGTGCTCTCGCTGGTCTTCCCCACGCTCAACGCCCTGGGCGGGATCGGCGCCGCCATCCTGGTCTACGTCGGCGGCCTGAGCGCGGCAGCGGGTGCGGTCTCCGCCGGGGCCTGGTACCTGTTCATCTTGAGCCTCGACCGCTTCCTGTTCCCGGTGATGAACCTCTCGGCCTTCTGGGCGCAGATCCAGCAGGGATTGGGGGCCGCCGAGCGCGTCTTCGCCCTGATAGACGCCGATCCGAACGTCATCCAGATTGACTCGCTGGACGCGCCCAGTTTTAAGGGCGACATCCGCTTCGAGGGGCTGGGATTCCGTTATGCAGAAAACGAGCCGGTGCTCACGGACTTCAACCTGCGCATCCACCCCGGCGAGAACCTGGCTCTGGTCGGGCACACCGGCGCGGGGAAGACCTCGATTGCCAGGCTGATCGCCCGCTTCTACGAGTTCGATAGTGGGCGACTACTGATAGACGGCATGGACATCCGCACTTTCGATCTGACGGCTTATCGCCGCCAGCTTGGGATCGTCTCGCAGGTGCCGTTCCTGTTCTCGGGGACGGTGGCGGAGAACATCCGCTACGCCGCGCCCGAGGTGACCAACGCCGAGATGCGTACCCTGGCGCGACGCATCGGGGATGGCGAGTGGCTGGAAACCCTGCCGGATGGCCTGGAGAGCGAGGTGGGCGAGCGCGGCGGGCGACTCTCGATGGGACAGCGTCAACTGGTGGCGCTGATGCGCGTGCTGGTGCAAAAACCGGCCATCTTCATCCTGGACGAGGCCACCGCCAGCATTGACCCGTTCACTGAATGGCAGATCCAGCAGGCGCTGAATCTGATCCTGGCTGAAGCGACCAGCATCCTGATCGCCCATCGCCTATCCACTGTGAAGGCGGCAGATCGGATTGTGGTAATGGAAAAGGGGAAGATCATCGAGGAAGGCAGCCACGACGGGCTGCTGGCGCAGGGCGGTCACTACGCCATGCTGTACAACACGTATTTCCGCCACCAGTCATTGGCGTATGTGGAACAGGCGAGAGAATTGGTGACGAAATAAGACAAGTCCCCGGCACTTTGAAAGTGCCGGGGACTTGTTTTACTCTAGTTTATTCATAAAAAAGTGGCAAACGAGCAATTGGATCTTTACTCCAAGTATGCGCTGACAGTACCGATTCACGCGTCTCACTTATTAGATCCAGGTTATTAGAATGTAACGTGAATAATGGCTCGCCTTTTCTCACCGCATCTCCTACTTTGTGATGTACTACAATACCTACGGCATGATCGATTTGATCACCTTTTTTGGCGCGTCCTCCTCCTAACTTAACCATTGTTTCCCCTATAGTGCGAGCGTTTATTTGAGCTAAATATCCATTATATGGAGATTTTACTACCTCAATGTATTTTGCCTGAGGAAGTTTATTAGGGTTATCTACGTATGAGACATCCCCACCTTGCGCACCAATCATTGCACGGAATTTATTAAATGCACGACCGTCGGTAATGGCTTTTCTTGCCATTTCATATCCAACGGCTGTATTCTTCGCAATTTCTCCGAGCACCAACATATGAGCACTAACTCGTAAACAGTGTTCAATCAAATCTTTTGGGCCACCACCATGCAATGTCTCGATGGCCTCGCGCACTTCAAGTGCATTCCCGACTGCATATCCCAGTGGTTGGTTCATATCCGAAAGTAAAGACACTGTTTTTCGTCCGGCTAACTCTCCAATCGCCACCATCAGAGCTGCCAATTCGCGTGCCTCTTCAAGTTGTTGCATAAAAGACCCCAGACCAACTTTGACGTCTAACAATATAGCGTGAGCACCACTGGCGATCTTCTTGCTCAGTATTGAAGAGGCGATAAGTGGAATTGATGGTACGGAACCGGTCACGTCACGCAAAGCATATAATTTCCCATCGACAGGGGCCAAACTAAGTGTTTGGCCTGTTAGGACAATGCCGATCTCCAGAAGTTGCCGCTTATATTCTTCAGTAGTTAAATTAACGCGGTAACCGGGGATGGATTCCATCTTATCTAATGTTCCACCACTAAAGCCTAATCCCCGGCCAGACATCTTTCCTACTGGAAGCCCACAAGCAGCGACTATCGGCAAGACGATCAAAGTAGTCTTATCGCCTACTCCGCCGGTTGAGTGCTTATCAACCACGGGATGCCCAATGTCAGAGAGATCAAGAATGTCTCCAGATTGAGCCATCGCTAATGTCAAGTCTCTTGTTTCACGAACTGTCATACCATTAAGTAACGTCGCCATGCTCCAAGATGCAGTTTGATAGTCTGGGATATCGCCTTTGGAGATGCCATTTATGAAAAAGCGAATCTCTTCTCCAGTCAGTTCTAGTCCATCGCGTTTTTTTACAATTATATCGACTGCGCGCATCCCCTTATTTCTTTGTGTTGGTGAATTGGAAATCTGCGATTTTTTTGTACGTGTACTTGGCGAAATTCTTTGTGAAACAACCTCGCCTTTCATCTCCGGGACAAATGAAATATCAGTTCGTTCATCTGGCGATTCAATTGTAAAGGCCCTCAGATAAGGAATATTTAACGCATGTGCTGCATCGTACCCAAATGCGTCCATGGCCATACCTTCATCCCAACGTTTGCTAAATAGAAGATAAGGTTGTAAGGAGCGGACCAAGTTAACGCCAAGCAATGCAGCATCTTCGTTCTCAACCACCTCACCTTTTATTCCAGCTATATTCTTTGCCCAGCCGTATGCTACTTTCAAATTCATCCATTCTGACTCGATCAGGTTATAAGTTTTGCTGGAACCGCCATATTTTGTAGCATAGTCCACCCATAAACGCACAAATCGAAGACTAATTTCTTGCATGGTTTTCGGATCGTTATGTAGATCTTGGTGAATATATGCCCTGGTGAGCGGATGCATCGAATAACGCTCTTCGCCCGGCAATAAATCTACCAACGATAATGCATTTAACCGCTCTAGTACTGCTTCCAACTCAACGCGAGATAAATCTGTCATGCTGAGAAGAGCGTCAAAGGTCGTGGAAGGAGTAAAGAACGATAATGCAAATA
>JBDRTP010000014.1:0-2177 GCA_043823965.1 Chloroflexota bacterium | reverse complement strand
CGCTGGCGAACATCCTCCCCGAACCAGTCGGGATGCTCTGCCAGCCGCTGGCGGTGATAGGCGGCCGCGTCGGCCTGCACCATCAGGCCATTAGCAAGGCTGGCCTCGCCCAGAAAGGATACGTCGGTTTTAGTCACAACTGCGCCTGACTGCTCGAATACTTTCGCCGCGTCTTCCACCGCCGCCAGCACTTCGACATCGCTGTCGGCAGAATATTCGCCGTCTGCCAGCGCCACGCGCCAGCCTTGCACGCCTTGGTCAATGGTTTCAAGATAATTATCAACTGGCAGATTGACACAGGCCGGATCGAGTGGATCGTACCCGGCAATGACTTGCAATAGTAACGCCACATCCCGAACCGTGCGCGCCATCGGCCCGGCATGATCCAGATTCCATGAGAGCGGGATCACCCCGCGCAGGCTGACGCGGCCATACGTGGGCTTCATCCCGACCACACCGCACAGCGCGGCCGGGATGCGGATCGAACCACCCGTATCCGTGCCAAGTGCGCCCAGGCACATCCCCGCCGCAACAGCCGTCGCGCTCCCGCTGGAGGAGCCGCCGGTGATGCGCGTCACATCCCACGGGTTGCGGCACGCGCCGTAATGCGGGTTGGCGCCGGTCACGCCCAGGGCGATCTCGTGCATATTGGTCTTGCCGATGATGGCTGCGCCGGCTGCTTTCAATTTACTGATAACATGGGCATCTTGCCGAGGGACATAATCGCTAAAAATCTTTGAGCCGCCTGTTGTCAGAATGCCCTCAACTTCAAACATATCCTTTATAGCGATTGGAATACCAGCCAATTCGCCTTTCCCCTCCGGGGAGGAAGTCAACTGCCGCTGCGGACTTCGACTGCGCTCAGTCTTCAGCGTCGCGCCCTGGCCTGGCCTGCCAGGGCGCATAACGGTGATAAAGGCATTGAGCGTCGGGTTGAAACGCTCGATTTGACGGAGGCAGGCCGCGCTGAGTTCGTCCGCGGAAATCTCCCGTCGGGAGAGAAGTGTCTTTGCTTCGCTGATTGTCAAGAAGGACAGTTCCATAGGCAAAAAAATCCGCTCAATTCGAGCAATTCTGTAATCGTCAAACGTAGGTTGAACAGAGAGATTCCCAAGCCTGGGTCATTGCGAGCGGTTTTTGCGAAGCAATCGCCCTCGGATTGTCACAAATCTGCCCGATAACGGGATTGCTTCGTCGCACACCGTCCTGCGTTCGGTGCAGGGAAGAACGCTCCTCGCAATGACAGCCCAGTTCAAGTTTCTGTTGACGATTACACAATTCGAGCAATTCGATGCGAAAAGCTTATTATAAAAAATAAAGTTGGAAGGTCGAAGTTCATCCTCAACCTTCCAACATTCAAATTGGAACAGAGTTAGAACAAGCCGACTACCTTGCCGGTCTTCAGGTCGAGGTCCACATCGTAGAAGACCGGGCGGGTGGGCAGGCCGGGCATCGTGCGCATCTCGCCCAGCAGCGGGTAGAGAAAGCCTGCGCCCACGCTGGCGCGGATGTCGCGGATCGGGACGCGGAAACCGCTCGGCACACCCTTCAGGCTCGGGTCATGTGAGAGGCTGAGATGGGTCTTGGCCATGTTCATAGGCAGTTTATCAAAGCCCAGTTTGGTGTAGAGTTCGATCTTCTTCTCGGCCTCGGGCAGGTAGTCCACGCCGTCTGCGCCGTAGATTTCGCGGCAGAGCGTTTCGATCTTTTCCTTGATCGACATTTCCAGTGGGTACAAGAAACGGAAGTTGGTGGGCATTTCAGCCGCCTTGACCACCGCTTCGGCCAGTTTGAGGGCGCCTTTACCGCCCTCGGCCCAGTGGGTGCAGACACACGCGTCCACTGCGCCGGCCTCAATGGCTGTCTTGCGGATCAGTTCGAGTTCCGCCGGCGTGTCGGTGGCGAAGGAGTTCACCGCCACAACTACGTTCACGCCAAACTTCAAGGCATTCTTGATGTGCACTTCCATGTTGGCCAGGCCCTTGCGCAGCAGGTCGAGGTTCTCGTCGGTGTATTCCAGCGCCAAAGGTTTGCCAGCCACCACCTTTGGCCCGCCGCCGTGCATCTTGAGGGCGCGCACCGTCGCCACTATCACAACCACCTGCGGGATCAGCCCCGAATAGCGGCACTTGATGTTAAAGAACTTCTCCATACCGCAGTCCGCGCCGAAGCCCGAT
>JBDRTP010000013.1:0-2725 GCA_043823965.1 Chloroflexota bacterium | reverse complement strand
GACCCATGCCTGGCGGCCGGATTTGAATTGCTTGACGATCAGCAGGATGAGAATGGCAATGTTGATGCTGTTCCAGCCGATGATGGTAAGACGATTGATGGTGATGCCTCCAACCACGCTGCGGTAGACTACCGCGGACATGGCGTACAGGCTAACCAGAACAGCCAGGATCGCCACCGCGAGAATACCGTTGCGCAAAGCGTTCTGAACCTTGGGGGAGATGTCTTCCGGGCAAATCGGCGTGGCTCCGATCAGCAGTCCCAGGATGGCAAACAACATAAGGTTGTAGACGATGAGCACGTCCCGATTCACAAAAGGTTCCATGAAGTTGAAGGGGATTACGAACAGGTAGATCACCAGAATCACCAGAGTCATGGGTAACAGCAAGCGCATCATGGTCGCAATGAACTTGCTCAAGCCCTGGCTAAAATCCTGGGAAATCGGTCTGACCAGCGGGTCGTACACACTGGCGACCGCGATGACCGGTATCAGGCCAAAGCCACCCGCAACCAATAGCCGGGTGATCACGTCGGGCAGGATAACGCTCAAGGCTGTAAACATGCCCATTGTGATCCCGCCAAAAGCTACACCCGCGATCAGATACAGGCCGGCGGTGATCATCACTTCGATGGACTTGATCAGGAAGGCAAAGCGTTCATCGGGCGTTGAACGCCATCCCATGAGGCTGAGTCCTATCCCAATCCAGGCCAACAACGGCAGGTGGATCAGCATCAATTCCAGATAATGCCCCTGAAATTGGGAGGCCTGTCCGCGAGCCAGGAGTAGGACGTAAAGACAAGCGATCCCCAGCAGTACCCCCGTCCAGAGAAAGCGCCGGAGGTTCGTTTTTGAGGTCAAGGCCAGAAAGCACAATGCAAACAGGGTAGAGATAGGCGCCCAGAGTAGAAACAGATAGGGGATCTGGTTTACATATTCAAGTCTGGTATCCGAGAGCGCCCAAAGGGACAAGCCGCCCAGGGCAGCCAGGGGAACGGCCAATTTCCAATTTGTGGTTTTTCTCGCCTTCTGCTGAGGTTCTTGGGGGAGGTTCTGCAACCGATAATACCAGGCTGCAAATAGCACGTTTTCGGGCAATGCTGCGTAGCAAGCAGACAGGTCTGCCCTGAATTCGCCGGTTTCACTTTCCCGTTGGGCGGTCTGGTACAGGTCTTCCAACTGCTTGGGGTTATTGGAAGCTGACTGAATAGCGGATAAGTATTTCATGCTTTGACCTCCTTCGATTGTGGTGGAGCCACCACTGAACGCATTTACCGATTCTATTGCTATTATAATCGTGCGCAACCATTACCAGGCTTTACCAGCAATTCTCAATATGAACCATGTCATTGCGAGACGGCGTTCTTCCGTCAAAGCAATCCCCAGTTTTAGCGAGGAGATTGCTTCGCAAAGCATGCCCTGAGCGAAGCGAACGGGTGCGCTCGCAATGACATATTGAGAATTGCTGCTATCATCAGAACTGCAGAAGACCGATAGAATATCCCCCGTGTGGATAGCGATGAAAAAACTTCTCGGCAGCCGGACATCCATATTGATCTTGGGGGTCGTTGCGCTCCTGGCGCTTGTCTATTTGGCTGCAAGTCTCGGAAACATCGAGTTTAAACCTGCCCAGTCTTTCAAGACCGGTCAATCTTCCAAGGATGCTCCCGCCGCGATCATAATGCCCGATGTGCCTCTCTGGTAACAGATTTTCTTCTGGGTAATCATCCTTTTCTTCCTCTAGCCAAACAGCGCGCCTTCTAGCAGCCTGTCGGAGAGCAACAAAAAACTGTCTTTTAGCTCCGCTGGATTGCCAAATCCAGCGAATTGCAGCGCAGTTCGCCCGGTTTCAGCCTGGATTTGGCAATCCTGGCAAGCATTTTGCTTCTCTCCGACAAACTGCCAGGCGCATTCTCCCAAAGCCGCCGCCTTTGGCGGCGGTAGTTTACTGGGTGTGTGGGGTGTTGGAAGGGTCGTGAACTGGTTGCTGAGGAACGGCTGAGTAGCTGGGACTGGTGGAAGAGTGGGCATGTTGTCGCAAATATGCGTGGAGAACTCAAATATGGTATCATCAATGCGAACAAACGATGAACTACTCAAACCCGGGAATGTGGTTCGCATTATTACAGGATGGCAAGTATGAGCAGAAAAAACCTTTCCGAATCTATCCCACCTGATCTGGCGGCGCGGGCGGCTTTCCTTGCCAGATTGCATCGAAAGACGAGCGTCGAAGAATGGCTGACCCGTATCATTCAGGAGCGCATAGAGCTGGAAGAGGCTGCCTTCACTGGAGCAAAACAGGAATTGACAACCAAATGATGTGCTTCGTGGGGAGGGATGTTATCCCGCCAAATCAAGGGTAAGCGGGATGCCATCCCGCTCCACATCACTTACTTTCATACCACTACTCGGAATTCTTTGGTTACTTCTCCGTAATGGTGATGCTCTCGATCGCATCGCCAGGGAAGGTGGGTTTCTGGCTGGGATCACGACGGGTGATGCCATTGACCACCTCCATGCCGCTGATGACCTGACCAAAGATGGTATAGCCGCCGTTCAACCGTTCCACCGGGCCAAAAGTGATGAAGAACTGGCTGCCGTTGGTATCCCGCCCGGCGTTGGCCATGGCGACCACACCCGCTTTGTCGAAGGTCAGGTCGCTATCCTCGTTGACGAATTCATATCCAGGTCCACCCATGCCCGTACCGGTCGGGTCGCCGCCCTGCGC
>JBDRTP010000012.1:0-3325 GCA_043823965.1 Chloroflexota bacterium | reverse complement strand
CTCCTTTATGATAATTGATGCCACTGCGAACCGCCGCTCTTGCGGTGAAGCAGTCCCCCAGTTATGATAATTGATGTCACTGCGAACCGCCGCCCTTGCGGTGAAGCAGTCCCCCAGTTACGGGCAAAACTGATCTTTGGGAGAAAGTTCCCGCAATTTGGGGATTGCTCACCTGCACTTGCAGCAGGTGCAAGTGTCGTCGGGCACACCGTCCTGCGTTCGGTGCAGGGAAGAGCACCCTCCTACTAAGAAACAAGTGTCACTGCGAGGAACGAAGCAGTCTCCTCGTAACTGGGGATTGCTTCGTCGCAAAGCATGCCCTGAGTGTTCTTCGAAGGGAACGCTCCTCGCAACGACAGAGGCTCTGTTTCTTTCACATTGAACAGCGGCGATTTTCCGCTGCCGAAGGCCTACTCGGTGGCTTTACTCGCAATGACACGTTTCCGGCAGTTAAGCGGGCTGATTATAGTGGGGAAGCCCAGAGGCGTCAAGCACGATTTTTTCTTTGGGCGAATTTTAGCCACGAATTACCGGTAGGCCTTCGGCACGAGCCGCAAATACGCTTCCATGAACGCATCCAACTCCCCATCCATCACGGCCTGGGTGTTGCCAGTTTCATGTTCCGTGCGGTGGTCTTTCACCATCTGATAGGGATGCAACACATACGAGCGGATCTGGCTGCCCCATTCAGCCTTGGTGTATTCACCCCGCAACACAGCAATCTCTTCTTCCTTTTCGGCGGTTTTTATCTCCAACAAACGCGAGCGCAGGACGCGCATTGCATTCTCGCGGTTCTGCGTTTGGGAACGCTCGTTCTGGCAAGTGACCACAATGCCGGTCGGGAGGTGGGTGATGCGGACAGCGGTGGCGTTCTTCTGGACATTCTGCCCGCCCGCGCTGGATGAACGGTAGACGTCAATTTTCAAATCCGCCGGGTCAACATGCACCTCGTCGGGGCTGTCCATCGCCACCTGAGGCAGTATCTCCACCAGGGCGAAGGAGGTGTGGCGGCGATGGGCGGAGTCGAAAGGCGACAGGCGCACCAAGCGGTGGACACCCTTCTCCGAACGCAGGTAGCCAAAGGCATAACGGCCAGTGACGGCAATGGTGACGCTTTTTACACCTGCTTCTTCGCCTTCAGTCATATCCCAGATTTCAGTTCCATAGCCATTGCGCTCGGCCCAACGCAAGTACATGCGCATGAGCATCGCGGTCCAATCTTGCGAGTCGGTGCCACCTGCACCGGCGTGGATGGCAAGCAAGGCGTCCTCGGCGTCGCTAGGGCCGGAGAGCATGGCCGCGAAGGAGCGCTTGTCCAACTCCGCCTCGATAGCCGTGACCTCGCTTTCGAGATCCGCGCGTAAGGATTCATCCGCCATGCCAGCCAGCTCAGAAGCGTCGGATATTCTGCGCGCAAAGCCGCGCCAATCGGCAATTTCCTCGCGCAAAGCGGAAGTCCGCTTCATGACTTGCTGTGCATGGGAGGAGTCGTCCCAAAAATCCGTTGATTCTATTTCTTTTTCTAATAGCGCGAGCTGAGATTCCTTCGACGCCAAGTCAAAGACGCACCATTAATTGGTGTAATATGTCCCCCGCAGTTTGCAAACGCTCTAACAGGTCTTGCATGATACCTACCTTGCTATTTGAAGAGATCGGTGTGGGTGCCTGTGCGTAGAGGGGTGAGAGCATCTATGCTTCCAGTTGCGCAAACAGATCGTCAACGTTCGTCGCCGTGTGCAGGTTGCGCCCGGCTAGCCCATCTTCGATGGCCTTTGCCGTTTCCTCGTTGGGAATGTGCACATCGAATGGCAAACCCTTATTCAAACTGACCTGTGTGAAGAACAGGTTGACGGCCTGGGCGGTAGTCAGGCCTAACCTGTTAAGAACAGCCTGAACGTCGTCTTTTACGTTGGGATCAAGGCGCACAGTAATCGTGGCGGTCTTAGTCATGCCTTCCTCCATTTCGCAATGTATTGCAATTGTATCACATTCTAGTAACTGAACCACCACCTGCGCCTGCGGCACTGGCGCAGGCAAAACGCCAAGGTCGCCAAGATAATCCACACGTCCGCCAAGTCTTGGCGATCGAAATTATACTTGGCGTTCGCCTGCCCCCCAGGGGATCGCGCCTTGGCGGTTTAATTTTATGCAGACAAAATTCCTTCCACAAACGCATCCGGATCGAAGGGCTGCAAATCGTCGGCCTTTTCGCCCAGACCGGCAAACAGGATCGGCAGGCCAAGCTCGTGCTGGATGGCGAAAGCCATCCCGCCGCGCGCCGAGCTATCCAATTTCGCCAGGATGACGCCGGTCACGGCAACGGCTTCTTTGAAGGCGCGCGCCTGTAACAGCGAATTCTGTCCGGTGACGGCGTCCAGCACCAGCCAGAC
This sequence comes from Chloroflexota bacterium, assembly GCA_043823965.1. Lineage (GTDB taxonomy): Bacteria > Chloroflexota > Anaerolineae > Anaerolineales > Villigracilaceae > CG2-30-58-95. The sequence continues at coordinate 935 of JBDRTP010000012.1, read as the reverse complement.
GGCGTGCGGCGCATCCGGTAGGGCCTTGCCGACAACGCGATGCACCTTTTTGAGTTCTTCCATCAGATTATAGCGGGTATGCAAACGCCCGGCAGTATCCACGAGCACGATGTCCATCTTCCTGGCAACAGCCGACTGAACAGCATCGTAAGCCACTGCGCCCGGATCGGAGCCTGTCTGCCCGGCAAAGAACGACAGCTTCAGCCGCTCGGCCCAGACCTGCAACTGGTCAACGGCTGCGGCGCGGAAGGTGTCCGCCGCGACAAGCAAAGGGGAAAGCCCAGCTTCGGCAAAGCGGCGACCCAGCTTGGCGGCAGTCGTGGTCTTTCCCGAGCCGTTCACGCCGACAAGTAAGATGATGAACGGTCGCGTCGTCAATGTAAATGAAGGCGGTTCGAGCAGCCGGGAACGGAGCTCGGCCTTGAGCAGCGACTTAAGCTCAATAGCGCGCCTCAGGCCCTGGGTCCGGACGGCTCCTTTCAACGCTTCCAGCACAGATTGCGCCGTCTCGATACCCAAGTCAGCCTGGATCAACAAAGTTTCCAGTTCGTCCCAGGTTTCATCCGTGATCTCCGTCGCACCGAGCAGACCGGCCAGGCGCCCAAAGGCAGCCTGACTGCTGCGGGAAAGTCCGTTCTTCCAACGTGCAAATAGATCCGCCATAGCGCGGGGATTATATCATGGTAGGAGATTGCCCTACCATCATGGAGACCCGGCTGTATCCTTTTACGTCTTTGTGCATCTATATGATATACTCACGCCGGAAACTGGAGGAAGGATGAGCGAAGGCTGGACCGAAATTACTGCACAATGGAAAGGCGAGATGCTTTTCATCGGCGAGAACACAGCCGGCGGCACAGTCCAGATGGGCACAATGGACGGCAAGCCGGGCGTGGGGCCGATGCAGCTCCTGCTGGTCGGTTTGGCCGGCTGCA
>JBDRTP010000011.1:0-7662 GCA_043823965.1 Chloroflexota bacterium | reverse complement strand
GTCGCATCCTGCACCGAATAGAGCCGGACGCCACGCTGCCCGTAGCGCGCCGCCGACCGCGCCGGGTTGGCGCAGAAGACCAGCGTGAGCGGCGCTTCGGCAATAAATTCCTGATCCAGCGCTGCCCTGACCAAAGCTTTCCTGTGCGCCTCCCGCTTGACGAGATAAATCTCATAGCCCTGCATATTTCCCGCCGAGGGAGCCTGGTTGGCGGCTGCGAGGATTTTTTGCAGCTTCTCTTCCTCCACCGCTTGACTGGCAAAGGCGCGCATGGAATGACGTTCGTTGACGACTTCGAAGAAATCCATTTCTATCCTCCAGGGGTTTTTGCCGAAGGCCTACTCGGCATTCAACCCATCCCGCAGATGGGTTGCCAAACCGGCCAATTCGTCCTTTTCCGCGTCGTTTAAACACGACCACGCGGCGAAGAAGTAACGATCGGTATCCTGCTCGATATTATCACGAAATGACTTTCCCGATTCGGTCAGGCGCGGACCTGGATCCGGCCCTTCCAGAAAGCCGCGCCTTCGCAGTTCGGCCAGCGCGCCGGCATAGACCTGGCGCGGGTGGCCGCGGCGCTGGAGCTTTTCGCAGACCGAATCGAGCGAGTCCGCCTCGCCGCGCCAGAGCAGGGTCAAGGTCTCCAGCGCAGGGGCATCCAATCCGCCCGGCTTCCAGGCGGCGAGATGTGCGTCGTCGCGATAACCGTTCAGGCACGAAACAGCTTGTTCGATATACGGCAATGGCGGTTCAGGCTCCGGCATCAATTTGTAACTCAGACAGATTGACCAGGTATTCGGCGGAGGCGGCGTTTCCAGCGATTTCTCCACTATGCGGCAAAGCAGTACCGCAATTCGCTGCGAGTCAGCCGGCGGCAAGGGATCCGCCTCCGCCATGGCAGCGCGTCCGGCCTCGATCAGGTTCAGGGTCTCGGCGCGTGCTTGAGGAGTCAGGAGGTACTCGTCCGGTGCAGCCTCAAGGAAGCAACCTCCTTCGGCGACAGCCTTCAACTCTTCCCGAAAAAGGCCGGCAGCGGTGTACGGAGCACGCACCTGCAAACGCGCCGGCGTTATGCTCTCCGGCTCGAAAGTGAGCGCTGCCAGCAGCCAGCCCGAGCCACGCGCCCCAAGCCCACGTTCGGCAGCAAAATGCTCGAACAACGGTTCGTAGGTCGGGACGATTGCCCGCCAGGCCGCGTGGATCAAAGTCCACAGTGATTGGTTGTCCATCCTTGCATCTCCCTGGTTAAGTACTAACGCTGCCTCCGCGTTGCGGCGGAGGAAAAGCAGCACTGACAATCTCTCGAACGCGGCCGGCTAAGCCGGCTGCGCGCCTCTCACGACCAGCACCGAGCAGCCCGAATAATGCACCAGTTTGCGCGAGACGCTGCCCATCAACCAGGACTTGAATTGACTGAGGCCGCGCGAGCCGGTGACGATCAGGTCTATTTTCTGGTCTTTAGCATAGGCGATGATCTCGGTGGCGGCATCCCCGCGCTTGAGGACTGTGGTGGCAGCCAGGCCAAGTGTCTTCATGTTTTTTACCATGCGATCCAGAAGGGCTTGTCCTTCCTTCTCTTCCCTGGCGCGCTGGGCAGCAACTTCCTCCGGCACGGGCAGCGGCGCCGCCATTGCCATTCCCGAATAGGATGGCTCTGCAACCATAATCGGGAACGGCATGGGTTGTAAGACGTGCATTGCGTGCAGACTCACCCCGCCAGGAAGCGGGAATTTTCCGAGATATTTTACGGCCTCCTGGCTATAAGCCGAGCCATCGCTGACCAGTAAGACGCGCCGCAAGCTGTTATAAGGGGCGCGCACGACCAGCACTGGGCAGCAGGCATATTCGACCACCTGCTGAGCGACGCCGCCCAGTAAAATGCCGAAAGTTGCCCGCAACCCTTTGGCGCCGATCACGATCAGGTCCGGCCTATGTTCTTCAGCGTTTTCGACAATCTTTTCAGCCGGATAGCCAAGCATCAATTCGGATTTCGTCTGCAACCCTTTGTTCTGTAACAGGCTGCAAGTTTGTGCCAAGGCTTCTTCCAGCAAAGTCACCTCAGCGGCCTGGGTCGAGGCAAAGGCCCTAAACACGGTGATAAGGCACTCTGACGGTAAAGGCAAGTCGCCCAACAAAGCGATCGCCGCGCGCGCATGTTCCGAACCGTCATCGGCCAACAAGATATTGAACCGGTGTCTCTTCCTTGGGGTCATCATGAGCTACCTCCTTTCGTTCGTCTCAGGACAACCATTCAATTCCCCCACATATACTTTACCACAATGGCGCATGAATTTCTACTCCTGGTTTTCGGGTTTCCAGGGATTTGCCGGGTCAGTGCTGCAGGTGTTCGTCACCGAGCAGGCCTTCGGCAGCGAAACCCAGAGAACAGCTAATCTTATCCCCTTTGACGCACGGCTTTTTTTGCTATACACTATCTGAAAGACTGCTTCTGGAAAATTGCCTAGCCACCTGACACTTTTGGAATAGGACGCGGAAAAACGCGGATAGACGCGGATTTTTTACCGAGTAGGTGCTGCGCATCGATTCACAGCAAAAAAAGGTCTTTTCCGCGTTTTCCGCGCTCGCCTGCACTCGTTCTTTGAGTGTCCGCGTCCCATTTTTTGAAACTGTCGGGTGGCTAGGAAAATTGCCAAAGGAGGCTTTCATGGAACAATTAGCAGGAGAAGACATGGAACACTATTTCGCATACTATTACACCGGGTCACCCTTCGTATTGTTTGGCCCGGCGCATATCGGTGCGCTGGCCGCCCTCATTCTTCTCAATATCGCCTTGATCTGGCGCTTCAAAAAAGCACCGGAAAAGGCCCGGCGCAGGGCGGCTTACGTCATCGCGGCTGTGCTCTGGCTGAACGAAATTGCCTGGCACGTGTGGAATTACAAGAACGGGATATGGACTGTCCAGACCATGCTGCCGCTGCACATTTGCAGCCTGTTGGTCTGGGCGGGCGGTCTGATGCTGATTACGAAGAACTATTTTATCTATGAGTTTATTTATTTCATGGGCATCGGCGGAGCATCGCAGGTGCTCATCACACCTTATCTAGATATCTATGGTTTTCCCCATTTCCGCTTCTTCCAGTCGTTCATTTCCCACGGGCTGATTGTAAGCATAGCAATCTACATGACCATGGTCGAAGGCCTCCGCCCGACTTGGAAGTCGCTGCTGCGGGTAGCCTTGTGGATGAACATCTACCTGGCGGTAATCTTTGTGGTTAACACGCTCACCGGCAGCAACTATCTTTTCCTGGCCGAGAAGCCGCCGGTCGCTACCGTGCTCGACCTGTTTCCCGAATGGCCGTGGTACATTCTCTGGATAGAAGTCATCGGAGTGGCCATAAGTTTGATCCTTTACCTGCCATTTGCCATCCAGGATTGGCGTGTGAAAATAAAAGCTGCCTGAGCCTCCAATTCTCCACCTCCACCAGTTATGGCATCCCGTCGCACAGTATTCATCCCATACAATCCCAAAACCATCCTCAATAAATCCAAACGCGCCGATCACTGCTTCTGGACGCGCTACAGCGCCTACCCTTACATCGGCTGCCAGCACGGATGCGAGTTTTGCTATTGCCGCGAGCAGAAATATTCGCCTTACGATGATCCAAACGATTTCGCTCATGTCATCAAGGTCAAGGAGAACGCGCCCGATTTGCTGCGCCGTGCCTTGAGCCGCGCCCCTGTTGATCCGGTCTTCACTGGCGATTACCAGCCGGCCGAACGCAAATTTGGCATCTCGCGCAAGATGCTGGAAGTCTGCCACGACCTGGGATTCCCGGTCTTCGTGCTGGAACGTAACCCGCTGGTACTGCGTGACCTGGATTTGCTGAAAGCCATCAACGCGCGCTCTCCATCGGTAGTTGCTTTCAGCATCATCAGCACGCCCGACTCTCCAAATTATGAGCGCGTGTGCCAGATGGAACATCTCGCCCCACCGCCTGAAAAACGCTTCGCGGCCATGGAAAAGATCGCCGCGGCCGGCTTGTTGACCGGCACTTGCATGATGCCCATCCTGCCCGGCCTGTGCGATGACGATGCCAACCTGGAATCCGTCGTCCGCTGGACGGCTGAGCATGGCGGCAAGCTCATCCTGGCCAGCAGCATGACCCTTTCCGACCAGCAGCGTGACTATTTCTTTAACGTGCTGCGCGAGCGTTTCCCTGATTTGCTGGGCGTTTACCAGCGTTTCTACCCACCGAAAAGTTACGCTCCAGCGGAATATCCGTGGCACAAGATTACCCTGAAAATCCGAGAACTGTGCGAGAAGTACGGTATACGTGACCGCATTCCGCGCCCGATCATTCCCAGCGATAAACGCGCCATCAACAAGCGCATCGTCGAGATATTCGCCGACCGATCCTATGAAATGGAATTGGAGGACGAGCCAGGCTATCGCGTCTGGTCCTACCGCAAGGCTGCCTGGGCCATCGAAGACCTGGAACAGGATGTAGGATTCATCCTACTATTCCATTACCTGGCAACAGGAGTGCGAATCCGGTCTGCTCCGACTGGTTTCAGCCTCCCCTGGTGGGCATTGCAGCCCGTAGAAGCATTTTTAACTTCCAACCCAGGACTTCCGAAATCTCGCAAGATTCGGAAGTCTCAAAAAAAAAAACAGGCAACCTCATTCCCGGATTCGAGTTACAATTATGACTGCACTGTAAGAAGTACCTTTCATCACCAAGACACGAAGGCACAAAGATTATTGATAATGAAACTTCGTGACTTGGTGACTTCGTGCTGAGTAGATGCTGCGCAGTAAATACCTTTTTGCCGAGTAGGCCTTCGGCAGTGCAGTCAATTATGACAAGGGATGGTATTTTCTCAAAAAGAAGGGGTTGTGGTGTTCGAGACAAAGAAAAGCGGGTAAAAAGCGCAAATGTCCGCCTGCACAAGGCAACATTTTTGCATCCGCGGCGTATATACAATTGTAAACATCTCACAAAAAGGAGAATGCAAATGAATCGTCGTAATCGCAGTCAACTGGGGCTGGGCATCATCCTGCTCCTGGCCGCCGCCGTGATGGTAGCGGTAAAACTCAACCCCGGCCTGGCCGGTTTGATCCCCGCCTTTGAGTGGCCGATGTGGGTGGTCTTCGCCGGCGGCATCATCTTGCTCATCGGCCTGCTGGTCGGCGTGCCGGGCATGGCCGTGCCGGCCTGCATCACGGCCGGCATTGGCGGCATCCTGTATTACCAGAACGCCAGCGGTAACTGGGCATCCTGGGCATACATGTGGTCGCTCATCCCTGGCTTTGTCGGCCTCGGCATAATCCTGGCCGGGATCCTCGGCGAAGGTTTCCGCCATAACCTTCGCGAAGGGCTGAAACTCATCCTCATCAGTACAGTGATGTTCCTGGTCTTCGGCGCAGCCTTCGGCGGGCTGGACATCCTCGGCCCATACAAGGAATACACACTGGCCGGGTTGCTCTTCCTGCTCGGCCTGTGGTTGATCCTGCGCGGCGTATTCCGCCGCCGGAAGGAGTAAAACCATGCGTCGCAGTTATCTTTTCTGCCGCAGGCCTACTCGGGGGAAGTGCCCTCATCCTGCTATCCGGCCTGTTTCTGCTCAAGGCCACCGGCATCCTCCAAGATGACGTACTGGGTTACTTCTGGCCACTGTTGCTACTGTTGATCGGCGTCTGGGTGCTGGCCAGTGCCTTCCTCCCGCGCGACACCTTCGTGGAAGAGGGCGAGGCGTTCGCCATTGACCTGCCGAAGGCCTACTCGGCAGGGTGCAAGCGAGGCAAAAGTCGAGTTCAATCACGGGGCAGGTCAGATTGAAATCCGCGCCGGTGCCCCGTCCGGCCAACTAATGACCGGCACGAAAGCACTCGGTATGGATGTTTCCAGCAAACTTGCCGAAGGCCTAATCGGTAGGTGGCATACTGGAAGCGGAAGTGAACGCCGGCCCGACCTTCATCCCGTTTATCGGGCCGAGCGGCGGCGCGTGGCGGTTCGACCTGAACCGCGACATCCCCCTGAGGCTGAAAGTGAGCGCCGGGGCCAGCAACGTGTGCCTCGATCTGTGTGACCTGATGGTCAAATACCTCAGCCTGGAAACGGGCGCCAGCAGCCTCCGCCTGACTCTGCCATCCCGCGCCGAAAGCACGTTCGCCGAAGGCCTACTCGGTAGAGATTGAAGCCGGCGCGGCCAACATCGAGATCAGTGTGCCGGAGGGCGTGGCGGCGCGCATCCGCCTCAAGGAGGGGATGACGGCTTTAAACATCGACCGCGCCCGTTTCCCGAACCTGGAAAGAGGCATTTACCAATCGGCGAATTACCATCAGGCTGCTCATCGTGCTGAATTGAATATCGAGGCCGGTGCTGCCTCGGTCAATATCCAATAATCACTCCCGATTAGGCCTTCGGCAGACTTCCGAAGTCTGCGCGCATCGTCCCCGTAGGGGAAAACACCCCATAGGGGCATAGACTTCGGGAGTCTGAATTGGGTGTATTTCAAATGAGTTGAGCAGAACGTCCCGCCGAGTAGGCCTTCGGCAAGTTGAATTGAACTAATTTGACTGTTTCCCTAAAACCTGCGGGACGGTTTTAATTGAAACTTGGATTCAACTCGTTAGTGCAACAGACTATTCCAATAATACCTCAAAAGGTGTATAGAAATCAAGGCATTTTCTTGGACGCTGATTGAGTTTGTTTGCGACAGCAAGAACTTCTTGGAAGGCGACCTTTGAGAAATCAGTTTTCTTGGGAAAGTACTGGCGGATCAGCCCATTGGTGTTTTCGTTTGTGCCACGCTCCCAGGCGGAATATGGATGGGCGAAGTAAAAGGCTGCCTGCAATGCTTCAGCGATCTGCACATGATTTGCGAACTCTTTGCCATTATCTCCGGTGATGGTATGGACCAAGTCTGCAAACGGGCGCAACAACGAGATCATCGCTTGCGAAACCAAATCTGCCAAGCGTTGATCCACTGGCTGCATCAGGGTGAAGCGCGATTTTCGTTCTACCAGGCTCACCAGAGCACCACGCTGTCCTTTACCAACCAATGTGTCCACTTCCCAATCTCCCAGACGCTCTCGCTGCTCAACCACCTCCGGACGTTCTTCAATACTGACCCGATTGGGCAGTTTTCCACGGTAATCATGCTTTCCGTAGCGTTTCCGGCGCTTTTTCTGGCAGCGCAGATGCGTGTAAAGGTCGCCGCCAGCTTGTTTATCGGCCAGAATGTGCTGATAAATCCATTCATGGCTGATTGGGATGCCTTGGCGCTTTTTCAACCATCCAGATACCTGTTCTGGACTCCAATCTTCTCGCAACTTCTCTTCTACCACTTCCCAGGTCGTCGCCGTGATCCGTGGCTTGGCTTTCGCTCGGCGACCTATCGCTTTCTCGTGTGCTTGCTTTGGACGATAGCCGCGCTCACCTGTATTCCGACCCAACTCTCGACTGATGGTAGATCGGTGCACTTCAGCCACTTGTGCGATCTCGTTTCGACTATGTCCCATTCCCTTCAAGGCAGAAATCTGGTATCTTTGTTCCTGGGTAAGCTGAGTGTAAGTTCTCACCAGCGTAGCGGTGCTGTGCATAAGTGCTCCTTTGACTTGGCGGTCTGGGAGCCAATGTTACCTCAGCTTACCTCTCCTTCAACCGCTTTTGTTGCACTTATGAGTTGAATCTACA
>JBDRTP010000010.1:0-2390 GCA_043823965.1 Chloroflexota bacterium | reverse complement strand
GTCGTCCCCGGGAGATTCCTGTGTCCTTCGACGAATCCTACTTTTCCAGCAACACCTATAAAGACGTTTCATTTGCCAAATTCAGCCAATACTGGTGGTCGAATCGTTTCTACGCCATTCTGGCGCGGCGCTACGCGCAGCACCTACTCGGTGGGAAACGTGGCGCGCGCCTGCTTGAGATCGGCAGCGGACTCGGTCACCTCGTCGGCCAATTGGAAAGCCATTTCCAAACTTATGCAGTTGATGTAAATCCCTGGGCGTTGCAGCAATCCCACTCCAACGCTCCACATTCCTCGCTCCAAGCCTCCCGCGCGGAAGCCCTCCCTTTTGCCAATAGCGCCTTCAGTGTAGTCATCATCAAACATGTTGTCGAGCATCTGCCGCATCCCGAAAATGCGATTGCCGAACTGGGACGCGTCATCGAAAATGGCGGCATCCTGATTCTGGCGACACCCAACCTCGACTCGCTGCTCAAGCCGCTCAAAGGCCAAAACTGGATTGGCTATCAAGACCCGACGCACATCGCCCTCAAGCCGCCCGCCGAGTGGCTGGCAATGATAAAATCGGCTGGTCTCGCGCCGCTGCGTATCTTTGCGGATGGCTTCTGGGACGTGCCATATATTCCGTTCGTGCCGAGGGCTTTGCAGAAACTTTTCTTTGGTTCCCTCGGCGGATTTCAGGCCATGACCGGCTTTGTCTTTTTGCCGTTAAAATGGGGCGAGAGTATGATGGTGATTGCACGTAAAACAGCCTGCCCTGAGCTTGCCGAAGGGTAAATCGTAAAACGTAATGGATGCGAACATGGAAGAACCGAGTGTTTTGGATTACGTCAAGTCAAAACTGAAATTCTGGCAACGCGGTGAAAAAGTCGTCATACCCATGCCAAGAATGAGTGATTCTGGCGAGGGGGTGGAAACCGCCCCTGCGCCCGTAACCCCTACCCCGCCCCCCGCAACCCCTAACCCGCAGCTCGCGATCCCCTGGCGCTCCCTGCTAGCCCTCGCCCTGGCCCTCGCCGGGCAGCGCACCTTTGAGCCGCCGCACACCACTGCGCTGACCGGTATCGTTCTCTATATTGCAGCTATTGGGATGCTGCTCTGGGCTTATCTGCGCGGCGAATGGACTCTGCCTCCCCTCGCCGAATCACTGATTCCCGCTGAATCGCTGAATCGCCCTGAATCGCCGAATCGCTCTTTCACTGTGCGCCGCACGCCGCTGATTATCGCTGGCCCACTGGCGCTGGCGGCTTTCCTGGCATTTGGCGGCAATCTGTTTACCAATCTCAACCTGGCGCTCTGGATTTTGGCAATAACCTTTTTCATCTGGGCGCAATGGCTGAGAGAGCCGCAGGCGGAATCGGGGTGGAGCAGGTTCAAGGAACGAGTGACGAGTAATGAGTGGCAGGTGACGATTACACGCTGGTCAGTGCTGGTTTTCCTGGCCTTCGCGCTGGCGACCTTCTTCCGTTTTTATCGCCTGAACGGTGTGCCTGCCGAGCCGTTCAGCGACCACGCCGAGAAAATTCTGGATGTGTACGACATCACGCAGGGCCAGACGCACATCTTCTTCCCGCGCAACACCGGCCGCGAAGGCTTGCAGATGTACCTGACCGCGGCCGTGGCCGCGCTTTTCGGCAGCGGACTGTCATTCCTGAGCCTGAAAATCGGCACGGTTTTGGCAGGATTGGGAATCCTGCCCTACATGTACTTGTTAGGCAAAGAAATCGCCAACCGGCGCGTTGGCTTGCTTGCCATGCTCTTTGCCGGAATCGCTTACTGGCCGAACGTCATCAGCCGCGCCGGGTTGCGCTTTCCGCTTTACCCGCTCTTCGTCGCGCCGACGCTTTACTACCTGTTGCGCGGCATCCGCAGCGGCAACCGCAATGATTTTATTCTCTCCGGCCTCTTCCTCGGCCTCGGCTTGCACGGGTACAGCCCGTTCCGCATCGTTCCGTTCTTGATCCTGATCGCGATTGGCCTGTACTGGCTGCACACCAGGTCGAAAGTAGCGCGCCGGCAGGCCATTATCTGGTTGAGCATTCTGGCGCTGACTGCGCTGCTCGTCTTTTTGCCGCTGCTGAGGTACGCGCTGGAGAACCCCGCCGGCTTCTCGCACCGCGCTTTCTCCCGCCTGGGAACAATCGAAGCGCCGCTGCCAGATGCGGAGTGGAAAATCTTTTTCTCCAACCTGTGGAACGCGCTGCGCATGTTCAACTGGGATGACGGGCAAATCTGGGTCGTGTCGGTGACGGGCCGGCCTGCGCTGGACGTGGTTTCCGGCGCGCTGTTTGTGATTGGAATTATCCTGCTGCTCGTCCGCTACGTGCGCCAGCGTCACTGGCTGGACCTGTTCCTGCTCCTCTCCATTCCGCTTTTGTTGCTGCCCTCGAT
>JBDRTP010000009.1:0-18853 GCA_043823965.1 Chloroflexota bacterium | reverse complement strand
TGTGCGCGGCGGCTGAATGTTATGCGGACTGGCGTGGAATGCGAAGTCTTCGCGAAGCACCCCCGCGGGGCCCGACTTCGCAATGCGACGACTCCTGTCATCGCATTCCATTATTTCCCACGCGTCCGGCTCCACTTTTAGGAAAATGGCGCGGCGGGCGCGGCAGACTTCATCCACTTCCGCCCAAAACTGGTCACTGATCACTGATGACTGATTACTGAAAACCGGACCCTTCGGCATATACGCCAGTGTGAAACCAAGCGGCAAGCGGCGAAAGAGTATTTGCGCGCCAACCTCACCCGCAACGATCCGTACCGCCTGCCAGCCAAAAGCGGATTTCAACCCGCCCCACTCGCCGCTTTGCAAAAGGTGAGCGTCAGGATAATTGAAAAGAAATTTGTTCCAATCAGAGAGGGAAAATTCAAACATACGGGTTGAAGGTTACTAGTTGAAGGTTGCAGGTTTCTGACTGAAAGATGGTTGAACCTTTACCTTTCAACCACTCAACTATCAAACTACCAAACTATCAAACTACCGAAGTCATATCCGGCGATGGGGTAGCCCGCACGGCTGCGCTCGGGATGGTCGCGTCCAGCAGATCCAGGATGGAAGCTTTCTCTCCATCCTGTGCCAGGCGCAGCAGCTCGTCCACGGTCTGCTGGAGCGAGCTTTCGGGGGGAATCTCCTCTTCTTCGACGCGGAATATATCCGGATGGGCTGTCGGTTGATAGCGCATACCTTCATCCCATAGATCTTCGCTCAGTTTTTCGCCTGGACGAATACCGGTAAAATCTATTTCGATATCCTTGCCCGGCTCGAGGCCGGAGAGGCGGATCAAATCCTCGGCCAGGTCAAGGATGCGCACCTGTTGTCCCATATTCAGCAAGAACACTTCGCCGCCCTGGCCCATGGCCGCGGCCTGTAAGACGAGATGAACAGCCTCCGGGATGGTCATGAAGTAGCGCTTCATATCCGGGTGTGTGATCGTGACCGGGCCGCCGTGGGCGATCTGACGTTTGAAGAGCGGCACCACGCTGCCCCGGCTGCCGAGCACATTCCCGAAGCGGACGATCGAATAAGCGCGCCCGGTACGAAAAGCGGCGTCCAGGATGATCATCTCAGCCACGCGTTTGGTCGCCCCCATCACGCTGACCGGACGGATGGCCTTATCGGAAGAAATCAGCACCAGCCGCTCGACGCCGCAGGCGACCGCGGTCTCGACCACGTTGCGCGTCCCGATGATATTGTTGGTCACGGCCTCTTCCACATTGGCTTCCATCAATGGTACGTGCTTGTGTGCGGCGGCATGGAAGAGTACTTGTGGATGGTGATCTTTCAGGAGGGTCATCATACGCGGCAGGTCGCGAATATCCGCGATGAGCGGCTTCATTGGCAGGGAGGGGAAATTATCCTGTAATTCCAACAGACTTTCAAAAATACTGTTTTCACCGTGGCCGAGCAGAACCAGTTCACTCGGAGCCCAGCGGGCGATTTGGAGACACATTTCCCGGCCGATAGACCCGCCTGCGCCGGTGACGAGCACGCGCTTACCACTCAAAGCGGCCCCGACCAGTTCATTTTGGATCTGAATTGGTTCACGCCGTAAGAGATCGGTGATATCCACCTCGCGCAGGCGGCTGACGTTGACCTTGCCGCCCAGCAATTCATACAGTCCAGGCATGTTTCTGGACGAAACGCCGTTCAGGCGGCAGACGTCGGTCACCATGCGGATGGTGCGGCCCCCGGCGCTGGGGATAGCGATGATGACCTCGTCCACGTGACGGTTGTTGAGCACGCGGTCCAAATCGGCTAACTGTCCGACTACCGGAACGCCGTGAATTTGGTGTTTTTGTTTGGTTGGATCGTCATCCAGGTAGCCGATCGGGGTCAGATTCAACTGTGGATTTTTTTGCATCTCGCGCACGACCAGCGCACCCGCGTCCCCTGCTCCGATGACCAGTACTTTATTGACCTTTCCGGCGGATCGTTTCTGGCCTGCAGCCCGGCTCTCGGCAATCAAACGCAACGAAAGGCGGAATCCGCCGATGCCGATCAGGGAGAGGATCCAGTCAATAGCCAGGACAGAACGCGGGAAGCCTATGAAGAACTGCGCTGAGTAAATTGCGAACATGACCACCGCGACGGCTGCCGAGGCGACTGTCACGGCCATGCTGATCAGTTTCAATTCGTTTGTGCTGGCGTAAGCCCATTGGCGGCGGTACAGGCCGAACAGGTGGTAGACAACCGGTTTGACGGCCAGGCTGACGCCAATCATCCAGTAAGCCGAGGGTAAATAAAAGTGAAAGTAAGTGCCTTCCAGGCGAAGTGCATAGGCGCTGAATACCGCGCCAACAGTCAAGAGCAGGTCGAGCAGGAGGATATTACGGTTGCGGATGTTCAGGCGGGTTTTCTTGGTCATGGTAGCTGCTCCGCATAACACAATGAAACAGCTACCATCATTGACGCATCCATTCCATTGTTTGGCGCAGGCCATCTGCCAGGCGGGTCTGCGCACGGAAGCCCAGGGTTGCGGCAGCCCGCGCCGGGTCCCCGACGGAGCGTAGGATATCGCCCGGGCGCGGCGGGCCGAAAACAGGTTCAAGCGGGTCGGGAACCAAATCCCTCATTGTGGTCAATAAATCTACAATTTTTATCTCCTGACCAGTACATATATTGAAGACTTGCCCGGGCGCCTGCGGATGCTCTGCCGCGATGAGATTGGCACGCACCGCGTCCCCAACGTAGATCAGGTCACGCGTTTGCTCGCCGTCGCCGTAAATGGTTACGTTCTGTCTGGCGATCAATTGATGAATAAAAATAGGTATTGCAGCGGCGTACTCTGTTTCAGGTGATTGGCGCGGCCCGTAGACGTTGAAGTAACGCAGGGCGACTGCGGGCAGGTCAAAGGCTTGTGTATAAAGTCTGGCGTAGATTTCGTTGATCTGTTTCGAGGCCGCGTAGGGCGAGAGGGGCTGCAGCGGTGTGTCCTCGGATAGGGGCAGGGTACGCGAGTCGCCATATACTGCTGCGCTGGAGGCCAGCACAATTCGCTGGACGCCTGCCAGCCGGGCCGCCTCGAACAAGGTCACTGTTCCCTGCACGTTGACCTCGAAGCAGGACTGTGGTTCTTGCAGCGACTTTGGATTGGAGACAAAGGCCGCCTCGTGGAAGATTACCTCCACACCCTGGACAGCCTGGCGCACCCGCGCCGGATCGCGCAGGTCGCCTTCGAGGACCTCGAGCTTGCCATCCATCGCCTGCCGAGTAGGTGCTGCGCACAAATTTTCGCGCCGCCCGGTCGAGAAGTTGTCGAGCACGCGGACCGCGTTGCCTTTCTCGAGCAATGCCTGGACGATGTGGGAGCCGATGAAACCGGCCCCGCCGGTAACGAGATAATGCCTCATGCTATCTCCCGCGCAAGCCGAAAACCTGCCCCACGGTGCGCAACAGGATGAGGCTGTCCATTAGCAGGTTGCGGTGTTTGATGTAATAGAGGTCGTATTCGAGTTTGATGGCCATTTCCTCAACTGTAGCGTAGTAGCTATAATTAACCTGCGCCCAACCGGTGACGCCCGGCTTGACCAGCAAGCGCGCCCGGTAGAAGGGGATTTGTTTCTGAAATTCAGCGATCCATTCCGGGCGCTCGGAGCGCGGCCCGACCAGGCTCATCTCACCCCGCAGGACGTTGATGAACTGCGGCAATTCGTCTATGTGCGTCTTGCGCAGGAAATTGCCGACATTTGTGATCCGGCTGTCCTTTTCCTGGGTAAGTTGAACCTTGCCATCTTTTTCGGCATCCTGGCGCATCGTGCGGAACTTGTAAACGTCATAGGGCTTGCCGCCCCTGCCGGAACGGATTTGCTTATACAGGACGGGAAAGCCGCTGTCGAGCAGGATCACGAATGCAACCAGAGGATAAAGCAGCGCAAAGATGCCCAGGCCGACCAATCCGCCAAGGATATCGAGGCAGCGTTTTCCGGCCTCGTAGAATCCGCTGACGCGCGCCTCGTCCACGAAGGAACGCAGCAGCCAGTCCGATTCCAAATGATGAACCGGTACACGGCCCAACATTTCCTCGTAGAGTGTGGGCATGGGTGTGATCTCGATACCGCTTTCTTGCGCGTCCAGGATGGCCTGGAAGGTGCCTCCCTGCATCTCGCCGGTGATGGCAACCACAATGTCAGAAACGCGCTCTTTTTCTACAAATTCCAACAGGCGGTTGCTTTCACCAAGGATCGGGTATTCCTCAACCTGGCGGCCTATTTTCTGGGGGTCATCATCGATAAAACCAACCATGAAAAAAGGAGGCGGCCAGAGGTTCTTGTAGGCTTCAGCCAATCTCTGCCCGGCTTTCCCGGCGCCAATGACCAGCACGCGACGCATGAAGGCAGGTGCGGTGAAGATGCGAATGTAAGCGAGTCGCCAAAGAAATGTAAGGCTGGAGGCCGCCAAGAGAAAGACTCCAATGCCTATCCGGTTCAAGGAACCTTTGACAAGCACATAGATAAATGCATAAATTGCCAGGCCGATAAGCGCAGCGATTGCAATACCGCGCACGGTTGTCCGCCAGTTATTGGCCCGGTGGACATCATAAAGGTCAACCAACATCACCAGCCAACCGAGCGGCAGGAGATAGAACCAGAGTTCCACCCGTTCCTGCAAGAAATCAAGCGTAAACCCAAACCAAATATCGCGCCGGCCCCAGATATATAGAGCCACGAATAGGGCTATTGCTGCCACGACTAGATCACCGAGCAGTAATATCGTCCGTTGCTCACTGGGGCGGACGCGCCAGCCGGAGGGTTTGGGAGCAATTCCAGCGTCGTTTGTATTCATCAATTACTTAATCATACTCCATAAGACGCAGAACGTCCCGCAGGTTGCCGTAATTCAATCCTGTTTTCAGACCAAGCCTGCGGGACGGTGCCATCCGTTACTTAATCATACTCCATAAGAAGCCTGCGCCCCAGGCGATATGCATGACTGCGATAGCCAGTGGAAGGCCGACGATCAAGGCCAATTTTTTCTGGCGGATTGCAGCCTGGCAACCGGTGAGGATCAGGATAATAGCATAAAGTGACACCTCTATGGCTAACAATAAGCGGAAAACCGGGAACAGGATTGCCAAAACTGCTCCGCCAAGCAAACTGAGCACAAACAGCGGGGGGAGACCCTGTCTCCAGCGCAGCGTCTCTGGATAGCGTTGCAGCATCTTCCGCTTCCAGTAGCCATAGCGCCAGAATTGCCGGGCCAGGGCAGCCAGCGTGGGCCGGGCATAGTAGATAGAGCGAATGGCTGGATCGAGCCAGATGCGTCCACCGGATTGCCGGATGCGGGTGTTGAATTCATAGTCTTCGTTGGTGAGCAATGCTTCATCGAAGAAACCGACCAGGGCGAGCTGTTCGCGCTCGAACGCGCCAAACGGGACGGTATCTACATAGGCAGCTTTTTCAGCGTGGCGATAAAGGGCATCCCCGACTCCGAGCGGGTGCGCGGCGGCCACGGCGATGGCTTGGGCTATCCATCCGTCCGCGCCGGGGCTTATCTCCCAGATGCCTCCGACGTTCTCTCCCAGGCCGGATTCCAGCGCGGCGACACAGCGCTCGACATAATCCGGGTAGGGTATCGAATGGGCGTCCAGGCGTACGATGATCTCTCCGCGCGCTTCTTTTAGGGCGCGGTTAAGGGCGGCCGGGATGATGCGCGCCGGGTTGTCCACCACGCAGATGTGCAAATCGGGGTGCTCTTCTACGAAAGCCGCGATCTCACCGCGCGTGCCGTCGGTGGACATACCATCGGCGATGACAACCTCCATCTCGGCGTGCGGGTAGGTCTGCGCGTCAATGGCTGCGAGCAGGTCGCGGATCCTGGCTTGCTCGTTGTAACAGGGGATGATGATCGAGACGAAAGAGAGCATTCGGTTACATTTTACATTTTACGTTTTACGCATTACGCATTAATTTTATTTTTCAATTACTCGTTTCTTACTTCTCGCAGAGTGCCACGGCTTCGATCTCCACACACGCGCCTTTGGGCAGCCCGGCCACGGCGACAGTCGAACGAGCGGGTGGGTTTTGGGTGAAAAATTCGGCGTATATGGCGTTCATTTTAGCGAAATCGGCCATGTCTTTGAGGAAGACGGTGGTTTTGATGACACTCTCCAGACTGGAATCGGAGGCCGCAAGCACATGCTTCAAATTGGCAAGCACCTGGCGTGTTTCTGCCTGGATGCCGCCTGGAACCAGTTCGCCTTTGGCGGGATCCAGGCCGATCTGGCCGGCAGTAAAAACCATGTTTTCGACTCGAATGGCAATCGAATATGGCCCGATTGCGCGCGGCGCCTTTTCGCTGGTGATGACCTTCTTGCCTTTGGAAGTGGACATTCTTTACCTCGCTGAGAAAGTTTGTTTTGATTTTACTGCAAAACTGGTGGAATTTTTCTCCACCTTTGCTTGACAATCTCCCCCTCTGCGTGTAAAATCACACCCGCTCGACAACGGGACAACGTGACAACGAATGCCAGGCCGAGATAGCTCAGTTGGTAGAGCACGCGACTGAAAATCGCGGTGTCGTCAGTTCGATTCTGACTCTCGGCACTCTCGGCTGGAAAGCAGGGCCAACTGCGGGCGTAGTTCAGTGGTAGAACGTCTCCTTGCCAAGGAGAAGGTCGTGGGTTCGAATCCCATCGCCCGCTCTGCACTTGCAAATGGCAGGTAGCGCATGGCTGATGGCACAAGTCATTTGCCATCTGCTATCTGCTGATACGGCGTCGTGGCCAAGTGGGAAGGCAAGGGTCTGCAAAACCCTGATCACGGGTTCAAATCCCGTCGACGCCTCTGCAAAAACGAGTCCGCAAGGGCTCGTTTTTTATCAAGGCATGTGCTCTTGCAGGATATTGATCACGGGTTTCCTCTCCGAGGACTGCGCAAACCCAGTCGCCGTCTATTATGGAAGTAATTGCGGCTTTTCGTCCTGGCTGCTCTGCCTGCACCTGACGCAGGCACAGGTGGCGGGCCAGGTCAGGGAGCGGACTCTTTGCACCGCTGGCCTTGCCCGAAAGGTAAATGCCACACTCGCCGATATTCTCGCACCAACGCGGGCAAAGCGCAACCGACATTTTCATTCCAACGAAAGCCAGACGCCATTGCCTTCACGCGCCTTCCCATGTCACCGACCTGGCAGGCCACGCGCCCCGACCGAAAGCCACCTATGCAGGCGACTCGACCGCAGGCATAGCCCACATGATGCGCCCGTTCACGGCAGGCAAAGCGACGGCAGACAAGACTCGCGATTGCGCCCCGTTCACCGCGGGCAAGGCGGCAAGGCCGAGACACTGAAGGCCGAGAAAAACGCTGTCAGGCGACCCTATTGGCAGGCCTGGGATGCAAGCATGTGCAAGCAGAACCCGCGAACACGACAAGATTGAAAGGTACAAAACAACAGGCTGGCTAACGATGGCGTAACTGGCTCGCCGACTTTGCAATCTTCGCGCCGCTTACCGGAGCCGAAGGCGAGTCCGGTTAACGCGGGGTTGGGCGGCATAAGTGTTCAAATATTACGCCTAACGCTTAATTTCGTCTGATTTAGGCCATTCTTTACACAAAACTTCGATAGGCACTGCCATTACATTAATTTCATCAGGTTTTGATCTGCGGATATTATGACAATGTGAATTATCATAAATGGCGCTAAACATCTCAATTACCCACTTCAAGGAATAATTTCATGATGTGATCCGCTGAAACGACCACCTTTCAATGCGGAAACGTATTCTTGTTCATTTGCTCCCAGAACGTAAATGTTAAATCCGTATAACGGCAAAGCGAGCATGAGAGCAATTGTTGGTGTATCGGTTGGCTCTAATGCAGCTACGGCTACCACAACACCTTCACCCCCACCATATTTTTGGGGTGGGCTCTTGTTTATGAGCGAATTCAAACGCAAGGTAAGCGATTCCAGCTATGTGGTAAAGCCCTACCAGGCAACATGGCACAATCTTGAGAAATTAGTTTATTCTTCATGGAATGCTGCAGAGATAGGAGTTTTGAAGATTTTGCCAGTTTTATTATGGAACTGTAAAGTCAATTGAAAATGCCTGCGCATTATCACTAGTTCGGTATACCCGGAGTGTTTGTACAGAATCACTGGACCATATTGTTCCTTTACAAAAGAGCCTTTCCGGGTATTGTTCGGGTTGCCAGATCCCGCATTCGAAATCCTCACGAAATATCACGCCATAGAAATCACCCTGAATATCTGGAACGTCCATACTGATCTCTAGCGTGCTACCTGATAATTTCACATCCCTGGGGGCCAGTCATCGCTTTGCATGCCAGGGCAGCGAATAGTAGGATCGATAATGTTGAGACTATGAAGGTAAAAAATTTGCGAGAATCCAATTTGTACTCTTCTTAGAATCCCATCCAGGGCAAAATTTCCTGATAGAAAGCCAGAGTCATCAAGCCCAGGCCACCGACCAGGCATACAACCCCAAAGGTTAATTGTCCTAAGCCGGTCAAAATAGCGCCACAGCCGCGTTTTTCTCGTTGACGACCCCACTCATCTTCGACAATGGCTTGCCGTGTGATAATGGCCTTGAATCCACCGTTAAGCAATAGAAAGCCGAGAATTGTCACCAAGAGGCCACCGCCACCCATTGTTAGGATTTGAGTGAGATCTCCCTGTCCCATTTCAATCTGATAATCGGGGAAGAAATTTAGTCCCACCAACGAAATACCGCCAACGACGATCAGACCAATTACTCCGCTGATAAACAGGCTGAGCAGGCAAGACCACCAGCCGCGCCGCTTTTTGGCAGGTGCCTATTGCGGAGCGGCAACGTTGGGTACAGTTCCAGGAACCGGCTGCCAGGCTTGACCATTCCAGAAATTCCACCTGCCAGTTCCGGGATCCTGATACCACCAATTGCCTTGTTGGTCTTGAACAGTTCCTGCTTGACCCACTGCCCCAGGCATGCGAGTTTGTTTTCTGCCACGTGTGAGCAGGAAAACGCCACCCACTAGCAAACTGCCCATCAGCAGCAGCACACATGCACCGCCCCCGAGCAAGAAGAGGATGATGGCAGGCAGGTTGAATACCGGCAAACCCGTCTCATTACCTTTCCCGTTATCTGCGGTTCCGGCCTGAACGGTGATGTCGATGCTGGCACTACCAACCTGACCATCAGTGTCAGTAACCTCCAAGGTTATTTTATGCTGTCCTACAGGGAGTTCTGCCTGCATGTTATAACCTTGCCAAACGATTTGACCAAGTTCATCGGACCAGTAAAAATTTCCATCTGGAAGGCTTCCGTCTTCAACGTCATCGCTAAAGCCCTGCAGAGCTACAGGTTCACCACTCTCAAAGGTTGTGCCGTAGGTATCCAGGATGACGACCACTGGCGGACGGTTGGGCACCATGATAGGCGCCGATACAACTTCGACTTCGTTCATGCCGTCATTGACGATCAGCAGGAAACGACTTTCACCGCCGGGCAGTTCCTGTGAATCAACTGTCAGGCTATTGACTGGCAAATCAGTTCCAAGCACTTGCCACGTGAGTCCCCCATTGGCGCTGTAAAACAAAGTTGATAGCAGTACATCCCCATCCGCATCATTTGCCTGCCAGCTAATTGTTACTGGAGCATCGCTAATGGCTGGAATGGGATCGAAATTGGCCGTAGGTATCGAGGGCGAACGTTCCAGAGAGGCCAGGATAGTCCCCCCAGCCTGACTGATGGTAATCAGGGTGACCTGGTCTGGGTCTGGCACCGGCAGCACTACCAGGAAAGGTACGATTGGGGAGATATCATCGTATTGATCAGAAAAGAGCCCGTCAAATTGTGTTTCGGCCAGCACATTTTGCTGTTCATCCAGTGCCCTCAGCGTAAAGGTGCCCTGGTTTGCAGCAGGTGTTTCGTAACGATGGATGGGGGTCATGCTTTCGAGCGTAGCACGCCCATCCTGACCGACCACCCCTTCAACGATCAAGGCTGGTCCTTCAATTTCAGTGACCAGACGATCATCCAGGCGCGGCATCCATGCATTGAGCGCCGCGGTTTTCTGCGTTCCGGAAACATCGGTGACCTTTAATATCCCCAAAAGGGTATTCCAGGTCTGGGAGTCAACCCAAGGGGAACCCAGGTGGACCTGCCCCATAAAATTGATCGACCCGCCGGTTTCCGTACGAAAGAGACTGCCATCCCAACTGGAGCCGTATACAGGCCGGCCAGTAGAGCCCCCCCCATATTCATCGTCAAGCCCGTAAAGATGGCCCAATTCATGAGAGACATTCTTGGGGATTCCAATATCGTTGAGCATTACACGCCAACTATTGCGGAACAACGTGTATGCAAATCCAGCCTTTTCAGGACCATACGCGTTGTTGGGAAAGACCCCCACGGCATGCATTGCAATCGGCTCGTTACACGGCAGAATGAATTTGCCATTGGCATCCGTGCAGCGCTGGGCGTTATAACGGATGCGGGCTTTTTCGACCGACCGAATCGAAGAGATGTAGGTACCGCTTTTCAGCGCTTGCAGCGGGTAGTCAACCCCGTCTTTGACCCAGTCAGGCACCCAATTCGGCAGGCTTTCCACAGATTGGGATTGGAGAAACTTTGTGTTCGGGCTAACCACGTAATGGCTGACGCGCGCTGTGCCTACGATGGACCAGGCGAATGGGATTGGGTATACTTTTTCGAGAAAACTATTGGCCTGTCCGGAGAACCTGACTAATTCAGCCCGCCCGATGCTGGGGTCCATGCTGACGTACAACAGGCTGGGGGATTTGGTGCGCTGGAGCGTAAAGGATTCCGGCACGGAAGTGTTGTTTTCCAGGTTGGTTTCTTGTGTTGACTCATCCACTAAGCGGACGGTCACATAAATGCTGTGGGTTGAAACCGAATCGAAGGGAAAGAGAGCGTGCGGTAAAACCAGATTGATGGAATTTCTTCCCAGGTTATTATCTTGCGGCGTGTAAGCTAACTTGACCAGGCCGCGCACGGGTGGCTGTGTTTTCCCATCTACAGTTGCCACGACTTCCACCTCGACTGGAGAAGCGCCCGTCCAAACCAGATAGACTCGCACACCAACATTCCGTCCCTGTACCATCTGGCCGCCTTCGATGGCTTGCAGCAGCACAACCTCATGGATACTCAGATCATCCAACTGCAATGTGAAATTCACCCCCCGGTATAGCCCATTGCCCAGGCCCCCCGGCACACTGACGGCGATCGAATAACTGCCATCCGCGTTGGTCGTGATCGAGGCGGAGTCCGCCCCGCTGACCACTTCAACATCGGCGCCGCTAACCCCTTTTCCTTCCTGATCAGTCACTACACCTTCTATGATGATGACCCCGTAGTTGTCGCTATTGGGAAGTGTCTGTGTAGACTCTCCCTTCCCTTCCAGGGAGGCTTTCAAGACGATGGAGTCGCCCTGTTCGGGCGTTGGTGTTATCTCAGGGCAGCCCTTATCATCCACAGCAACTCCAGCAGGTGTACCGAGACATTGGTCTACATCATCGGGCACGCCATCGCCGTCCGAGTCGAGCACCTCCACTGGACATCCGTATTCATCCACCTCCATTCCCAAAGGCGTGTCGGAGCACCAATCCTCATCATCGGCGACGCCATCGCCATCCGAGTCAGGTCTTTCCTCAGCCCCAATGGCTCCCACCGCATCTATATCGGCTCCTTCATAGGCTTCGGTACCAATTATTGTAGGGTCACGAGGCGCGTAGGGGTTTGCATCGGTTATCCTCACATAGCTAAACCTATCATCGGGATCCACTTTACCATGAATATCCAGGCCTGTTGGCTGCCCGCTAACAGTGCCCAAGTCAATCCAAACTGATCCGTCCTTGCTGATTTCTACTTTAAATGGTTCAACATCCGGTCCATACTCAAACACATACAGGTCAAGGCCTTCTACATCAATGAGGTAGTTGTCTGAAAATTTGAGGGTGATACTCCCACCCCTTCCCAAGGTGACATCCCCTTTGGCACCTATAACTGATGGGCCCGTATCTCCATCGGGAGGACCAATAGCAGCGGATCCATTGCTTTCTCCAGTACCGCTTCCAGGATTAAAATCCACTACCGAATCAGCAAATGATTTGTCTCCCAAAGGGAATTCCACACCATCATAGGTTACTGGTCCCCCTTGCGCCTGCACCGGCGCCATATTGATTGGCACCATGCTCAGCATCAATGAAACTATCGCGATTGCGAACAATATCTTCTTTTTCATCTTTTCGCTACCTTCCGTTTCAAGACTTTTGGAGAGTTTAGCCAGACACACTGATCGGTCAAACTTGCTAAAAGTCACTTTTAGAGTGCATTCTAGGCGTAATAAGTACCGTTTCAGGCTCTGATTTTGTCTAAACTCGTATTTTCTGACTGCCAGACGCGTGTATTCTCTTTATGGTGGATTTCCTCATCGTGCATAATTATAATAGCATAAATTACACAAATGTTGCGAGTTTTTCCCATGATAGAATCACCTTGATGAAATCCCTGATCTACGACCTCCAAATACATGAATTGCAAACTCTGCTGGCCGAACTGGGCCAGCCAGCCTACCGCGCCAAACAAATTTGGCAAGGGCTCTACAAGCACTACTGGCAGGATCCAGAAGAATTTACCAACCTCCCCAAAACTCTGCGCGAGCAACTGGGTGGGGATGTAATAGGGTGTTGGGGTGGGTTGTTGTTGCTGAACCGCCAGAGCAGGAGAAGCCAACAGGATTCCTGCAAGCGTGAATGCCAGTAAAAGAGCGATAAACCTTTTCCTGTTCATTGTTCCTCCAAATCCGATAAGGCAGAGAAAGAGACTTTAGACCCCTCCACAATCACGAGGTTGTAATGACTGGAGCATGGCATCGAACAACGGGCCCCATTTTGCCCAGGCGTCTTCGGGAGCTTGAGCAACCAGTTCATAGATTACGTCACCGGGTAGCAGATCGGCCAGCAATGTATTCGGGCGCACAACCACCATCAAGCGGGTATGCACGCCATCTTTGACGATATCTCTTTGCAGTCCCGCCAGGGGATTGCTAAAAATATCTGTCACGGTGATCGGCTCGAAGGCCAGACTGCTCATTTCGGGGAAGTATCTGATTTGGAGGTGAAGCGCCAGGGTTTTCAGGGAAACATCGGCTTCAGATGGGTCGCGACGGCGTAGTTGGATTAAAACCGATACTTGGGGATCGGAATTTGATTGAAACATCACCTGGTAGCCCTGCCCATCCGGGATCAACAGCGCTGGATGGCTAACGGTGAAACCGCAAGCGTCAAGCGTTTGCATATTTTGGGAGCCAGTAGGAAGCGTTGCCGGTGAAGTTGCAGAGACGTTGGGGGCAGAAACAGATTTGGTGGCTTGCGGAGTTGACGCAGGCTTGCAGGCCGATAGAAACGATAAAAAGACGAGCACAAGGTATATCGGTTTCATCATCACCCTTTCATGTTCTGAAGAGAAACTCGAGACTGTATTTATTATATATCATTCCTTGTTGGAAAAGTTAAGCACACATGGCAAAAAAACTCTCGATCAGACTTGCACTGAGCTTGCCGAACGTGTGCGCGATGCCATTCGCCTCAAACATCGCGTAGCATCCCCTTGCGGGATTACTCCTACCGCACGGAAGAATCCTACCGAGTAGGCCTTCGGCATAGATTGGGCCCGCCGCTTCATCCTGTTTCACAATAAGCGCCATCCTAACGACATGGGCGCCGCCGAGATCAACGCCTTTCTCACCCACCTCGCCATCCAGCGCAACGTCGCCGCCTCCACCCAGAACCCATGCACTGAGCTTGTCGAAGTGAGGCCCTCAGCGCCATTCTCTTTCTCTACCGCGAAGTCCTCCACAAAGAGATCGAACCCATCCTGCTCTCCAGCGCCAAACGCCCCGAACGCCTCCCTACGGTTCTGACCCACGAAGAAGTACTCCATCTCTTTCACCAACTCGCCGGGACGCACAAACTCATGGCCCAACTGCTCTACGGCTCCGGCCTGCGCCTGATGGAATGTGTCCGCCTGCGCATCAAAGATATTGACTTCGAATACAAGACCATCACTGTCCGCGATGGCAAGGGTGAAAAAGACCGCTTCACCCCTCTGCCCGATTCCATCATTCCCGACCTCCGGCGTCAGATCGAACGCGCCCGTCTCCTCCATGAAGAAGACCTGGCTGCAGGCTTCGGTGAAGTTTACCTTCCCTATGCCCTTGAGATCAAATACCCCAATGCCGCCCGCGAACTCATCTGGCAATACCTCTTTCCTGCTCCCAGACGCTCGCTTGACCCCCGCAGCGGCAAAGAACGCTGCCACCACCTGGATGCCACAGGTTTGCAGCGCGGCGGCCTCGTCGTCCGCTGCCCTCTGGATGGTTAAATTCGTTACTCATTTCTCGTTACTCGTTTCTCTTTGCCCATCAGTCATCTTTCGCCACTCGCCCTCCGCCCTCCACCCTCTGCCCTCCACCCTCTGCCGGGTCATGGGGCGTGGAGAGCAGCTTGAAAGTCTCAAGCTGGCCGGAAGCGGGGGAGAAGACGACAAAGTCGGTGAACGTGCCGCCGATGTCAATGCCGATGCGCAGGGGTTCGTTTTCCATTACCTGTCATTATAAACGGTGAGTCCATTGCAAAAAGGCATTTACCACGAAGTCACAAAGGCACGAAGTTTCATTATCAATAATCTTTGTGCCTTCATGACTTGGTGGTAAAAAGGTGTTTTTTCAGTGCAGCCAACGGTATAATTGCCCCCATGTCTGAGTTGAGCGGCGCGAGCATACACATTACCGGTATCGTTCAAGGAGTCGGTTTTCGGCCATTTGTATATAGTCTGGCGAAACGCTATACATTGACAGGCTGGGTGCGGAATACCTCCGCCGGGGTGGATATCGAGGTGGAGGGTGCGAAATCTGCCTTGGATGATTTTCTGTGTACCTTGAAGAATGAACTCCCACCGCTGGCGCGCATGGACGACCTGCAGGTAACCTGGCGCGGCTCGAACGGTTTCACGACCTTCGAGATCCTCCACTCCGAGGCTGTCGCGGGAGCGTTCCAGCCGATTTCCCCGGATGTCAGCCTCTGCCCGGATTGCCTGCGTGAACTCTTTGACCCAAAAGACCGTCGTTATCGTTATCCATTTATCAATTGCACGAATTGCGGGCCGCGTTTCACCATCATCACCGACATCCCCTATGATCGTCCCAATACCACCATGGCGCCCTTTGCCATGTGCCCGGATTGCGCCGTGGAATACAGCGATCCACTGGATAGGCGCTTTCATGCGCAACCGGTGGCGTGTCCGGTGTGCGGGCCAGGCATCTGGTTGGAACGTTTGAACGTTCAAACGTTTGAACGGTCACACGTTGGAGATGGCGCCATCCTCGAAGCCCAGCGCCTCCTCGCCCAGGGCAAGATCGTTGCCATCAAAGGTCTGGGCGGATTTCATCTTGCTTGCGACGCCACCAATTCACAGGCCGTGATTGAGCTTCGCAATCGTAAGCTGCGCGTGGACAAGCCCTTCGCGCTGATGATGCCTGACATCGAAACAGTGGAGAAGCATTGCTTCGTGAATGACGCCGAGCGCGAATTGCTATTATCCCGCGCCCGGCCGATCGTCCTCCTAAACCGGAGGCCTGAATCCAATATCGTCGCTGAAGTCGCTCCGCGTCAGGATACGCTCGGCGTCATGCTGCCATATACACCGCTGCATTACCTCCTGTTTGCTTCCCCAAACGGGATTCATCCTTCATCCTTCATCCTTCATCCTTTAGTAATGACCAGCGGCAATCTTTCCGAAGAACCCATTGCCACCGACAACGACGAAGCCCGCCAGCGGCTGGCCAGCCTGGCGGATGCCTTCCTGATGCATAACCGCGATATACGCACGCGGTGTGATGACTCGGTGGTTCGAGTGATCAGTGATCAGTTATCAGTGATCAGTGACCAGTCCGAGAGTAAGAAACTGAACACTGATCACTGGTCACTGATGACTTATCCACTGCGCCGTTCACGCGGTTATGCACCCGACCCCCTCCAGCTGCCCTTCGACGCCCCACCGCTTCTTGCGACCGGCGCGGAGCTAAAAAATGCCTTTTGCCTGACCCGCGAGCGCTATGCTTTCCTCAGCCACCACATCGGGGACATGGAGAATTACGAGACCCTGCGCTCCTTCGAAGACGGCGTGGCGCACTTCGAGCGCCTTTTCCGCATCCAGCCCGAGGCCATCGCCCATGACCTGCATCCCAATTATCTCTCCACGCGTTATGCGCTGCAACGTGCAGAACGTGACAACCTGCCAACTTTCAACGTTCAACATCATCACGCCCACGTCGCCGCCTGTATGGCCGAGCACGGGTTGAGCGGCGAGTCTCCGGTCATCGGCGTGGCTTTCGATGGCACAGGTTACGGCGAAGACGCCGCCATTTGGGGTGGTGAGTTTTTGGTGGCAGATTACCTGGGTTACCAACGACCTTATCACCTGGCATACTTCCCTTTGCCGGGTGGGGATGCAGCCATCCGGCGTCCGGCGCGAACAGCCCTGGCTCTGCTCTGGCAACTGGGGCTGGATTGGGATGAGCGCCTGGCTCCTACAAAAGACCTCTGTGATGAAGAACGCATGGCCTTGCGCGTCCAATTGGAACGCGGCTTGAATGCGCCCCTGACCTCCAGCATGGGCCGCCTTTTTGACGCTGCGGCGGCCCTGGCGGGCGTGCGCCAAAAGGTCAATTACGAGGCGCAAGCCGCGATCGAGTTCGAGGCGTTGGTGGATCCGCGCGAGACAGGTAAATATCCGTTCGCGGTAGACAGGTCAGAGGCTTCGCCGCGAGCGCTCAGCCGAGCGGTCCAGCCGCGCCCGGCTATCGAGGCGCTCATCGCGGACGCGCTGGGCGGGACGCCCGTTCCGGTCATCTCGGCGCGTTTCCACAACGGCTTGGCGGAGATGGTTCGCGGCGTCTGCTGCCGGATCCGCTCAGAATCCAAGATAAACATGATTGCGTTAAGCGGTGGAGTATGGCAGAATCGGCAATTGTTGAAGCGAACCTTGGAACGTATGCAAGGGGAAGGATTCCAGGTCTACATTCATCGTCAGGTGCCACCCAATGATGGCGGTCTGGCTTTTGGACAGGCAGCCGTGGCCATTGCCAAGTCGAAGTTTTATGCGCAGCACCTACTCGGTAAGCCTTCGCGAAGTTAATCTTCCTTCGCGCTCTTCGTTGCTTCGCGGTTCCAAAAGATTTGCGCGCTTGATGCAAATGTCAGGGGGCAATACTATAGGGGATTACCAGCCGCAGCTTGGGCGGGTGTTGATGCCAGCCGATTTACCGACGCGTTTGTACATGGTCACATTGGTAAAAGGTTCGCCGAGCAAGCCGTCGTGGATGGCCCAGGAACGCAGGCGGATGCTGTGTTCAGCCTCGTGCTGGCGGAAGAGCGTGGAGCCGTCTAACCTGGCGTGTAATTCACTGCCCTCCGCGAAACCAGCCTCGATGCGCTCCATCAACTTTTTCCCGATCTGGTAGCTGAACCCATAATTCTCGAAAATGACGGCATTGTGATAATAAAGCGGTTCGACAAAATAAAGGTCGTGACCCAAACTCTGGACAAATGACTCGAAGGCCGCGATCGCTGAAGGGAGCAGCCGCAAGCCGCGTCGCACCTGACCTGGAGCCAGCCCGGCCTGCATGGCGGCCTCTTCCGCCTCCAGGTTGCGCCGCAGGGTTCCGAATTTGGTCGGCGAGCCATCCGGCATTCGGTCTACATCGTAGCGGGGCGCATCTGGATCGTTCAGTATATACAGTAAAACGTGGATTTGGCCGTTGAGGGTGTCAGTCAGGTGACCGTACAGGATCGGATCTGGAAAACTGAATTTGTGGAACAGCTTCATCTCGACATCCGTGCTGCCGGGGGCGCACTTCAGGGTGACCAGCGAGTTGCCCTGGTTATCGGTGAATGACGGGGGAATCTGGAACCGTTCCGACAGTTCAGGTGGCACTAAGCGGGTATAGATTTCCCTTTTTTCGACATCCGGGAGGATATTGACACCGCCAATTGTCGAAGCTGACATTTTTACTCCCGCCTTTGCATCTGGCGTTCTATCTCACGCTCGGCCTCGCGCCTGGCGATGACCTCACGCTTGTCATATAATTTCTTCCCTTTGGCAATCGCGATTTCCAGTTTGGCGCGGCCTTCTTTCAAATATACGCGCGTCGGTACAATGGTCACGCCCTTTTGGCGGACGGCGTCCCATAGCTCGCGAATCTCTTTGCTGTGGAGCAGCAGGCGCCGCGGCCGTTTCGGTTCGTGGTTATAGCGGTTAGCCTGCATGTAGGGGGCGATGTGCGCCTCCATCAGCCAGGCCTGGCGCCCTTCCACCCGGACGTAGGCTTCCGCCAGGCTGACCTGCCCGGCGCGGATGGATTTGATCTCGCTGCCCTGCAGGGCCAATCCGGCCTCGTAATGCTCCAGCAGAAAGTATTCGAAACGAGCCTTGCGATTTGTGGCGACTACTTTAACGTCCATCGCCGCGATTGTAACACGGTTCTCGACCCATGACTCTCCTACCCCCCAGGGCCTTCATAAAGTCGCCGGACGGATAATCTTTCACCGCAGAGACCGCCGAGTTCGCGCCGAGTAGGTGCTGCGCAGAGAAAATCATTAATATCTCTGCGCTCTCTGCGGTAAAACAGATGCAAAGCCATCATGACGCGTGGAATTTAAAAAAGCCTGTCCTAAAAGACGGCGAATTTAGATCACAGGCACGATTATAATGGCAACGGAGACCACCCAGTATAAAGTGCCGACCTTCGGTGCCTTCGGCAGTCTTATCTGACACGATTTACCG
>JBDRTP010000008.1:0-4975 GCA_043823965.1 Chloroflexota bacterium | reverse complement strand
TGGGGGCGGGTCAAAATTGCTCATTCGGCTTGATCATTGGTTACACCGTCTTATCTGCCTGCGCAGACACCTCCCCGCCGGGACGGTCGCTGGCGGTGACGGTAATGCGCACGGCGGTCCCGGTCTCGATTGCCGTCTGGGCCGTGTAGACCCAGCGCCCGCCGAATGCGTCTGCCACGGCCTGGCCGTCTTCCAGCCCCACGCTGGCCCCATCGGCAATGCTGACGCGCACGCCAGTCACGGCGATGTCGTCGTGGGTGCGGATGTAGATCGGGTCGCCGGCCGCGTCGCCGCTCGATAATGCATCCACAGCTCTCTCATTCATGCGGAGTAAGAATAACCATCATGACATCCTCTAACGAGGTCTCAAACGACGGCTGCATGTTCCCCCGCTGACCTACATGCTTGTGATGGGGGAAATTTTGCAGACGAGTATGGTGAGGAGCGACGCAGCAGCTCTTCATCGATCTCGCTCAAAACAATCCGGTCGACTCGAGCTGCAAAAAGCGCTTCGACCTGCAGCAGCCTTTCATTCGCCAGCATAGCCAGGCTCGTCTGTGTAAAGACCTCGGTTCGTGATTTTTTCCAGAATCACCAGGTCTTTCTCGCATTGGACGGCTACATCCGCCCAGTGAAGCCACATTAAATAATCCTCGTGCATCTCGTATCCCGCCTGATCTGGAAGCCCTGCCCGGCTCAGTTTTTTCAGTGTCGTCCGGTATTTTTCTTCGAAATTACGCACTTTGCTCTGAGCCAAAAACAGGCGCTGCTTCAGGCTGGACAACCGCATGGCTGCGCCATGCGTGATGATGGCTTCTCGCTCGACCTGCGAAAGTGATAGGAAAGTATTTTCGATTTGCGCGGTCGCATCAGCAGACATCTCGCACCTCCGAATGTGGGTAGTCATAACGCTTCTCGCTTCCTGCAGGCCCTGAAGGTCTCCACAAGGCTTTTGCAAAGAGGAAAACCTTTGGATTTTGTTTGCGGCTCGCCTGGGATAGGGTCTGCCGGTCTACAAGCGTGATTCTACTACACATTCAAATCTGGCGGCGCTGGTCCCCTCAGGCCAAGACCATTTCTCGCAGAGCGCATAAACAGGCAGTCCCGCTGCAAGCGCCAATGGGCGGGACTGCCCTTTCTATCGCACTTGCTCTTGACGCGTTTTCTTGACGAAAACGCAGCCGCATGATACCATACTTGCCTGCTTCAAAAAATTCAAATAAGCGAGGATTAAAATCCTATGACTGCCAATCCCTTTCCAACTTACGATGATGAAATTGACCTGCGCGCGATCATTCAGACGCTCTGGAAGGCGCGCAAGGCGATTCTTATCGTGACTCTGGGGCTGCATTTGTGGCTTTTGCCGTCAGCTTCTGGCTTCTGCCCCGCAAATATCAGAGGAAGAGATTGACTTGCACCAGTACGTAGAGGTGCCAATCCGGCATTGGCGGTGGATCAATTGCCGGCTCGACATTTTCAAAGAACATATCATCGCTTTTCGCAAGTGGATGGCGGCCAATGGTTATCGGGACAAACCCCTGGCTGTGACTGAATTTGGCATTTTGTTGGGGGTGGAGGATGGCTATACTCCTGAGAGGATTGCTCAATATCTGCGTGAGAGCGTCTCCTGGCTGGAGACAGCCGTGGACGAGGAGCTTGGATACTCGCTGGACGGGAATCGATTGGTGCAGCGTTGGGCCTGGTTCAGCCTGGCGGATCGTTACTTCCCGGTTTCAGATCTGGCTAATTTGGAGGCGGATACTATAACGATCGTAGGTCAGGCTTATCGGGAGTACAACCTCTCCCCAGCAAAATGAGATTTTGGGTATAATTGCCTCGCTATGCTGTGTTGATGGGTTCGTCGTCACAGCTTTTTAGAGTTGTATATTTTAAGAGACGTGACTGTTCAGCCATGTCACCTTGAGCGAGCGTTTTGTGCGAGCGAAGGGTCTCCGACTGCATTGCGGGGGGATTCTTCGCCGCTGCAAAGGGCGCAGCGGCTCAGAATGACACCTGGCTGAGTAATTACATAGAAACGCAAGGAGCATTCTCATGGAATTAAAACAATATATGGCCCTGGCGCAACGCTGGGCCTGGCTAATGATCCTGGGATTGATATTTGGCGCGGTCGGCGGTTATTTGGGCAGCCGCTATCAAAAACCGGTCTACCAAGGGAAAACCAAGGTCATGATCTCACGCAGCACTTCTCAAAGCCAGGCCTCGGATGTGACCGCTTATTTGAGCGGCCAGCAATTAACGAGCACGTATATCCAATTGCTGACGACCGATGCGGTCTTGAATATCGCCTCCGAGCGCCTGGGTTATGAACTCGATCCTGATCAAGTCACAGCTCAGGCCGTGCGCGATACGCAGATCATTGATATTATCGTCGAGGATACCGATCCGGCGCGGGCGGCCGCGAGTGCCAACATACTGGTGACGATCTTGATTGAGCAAAACGATACGATCCAGTCCGGCCGCTACATTTCGATGGAAGAGGGCCTGCAAGCCCAGAAAACGCAAATGGAGAACCAGATCGCGGCACTCCAGACCCAGATTGATCAGGCCTCGACCCAGACCGTAGAAGAACAACGCATATGGATCGAGGATCAGATTTCAGCCTTACAGGCGGAAAGCACCAGTTTACAAGGCGATATCGCCAAATTGACCCCGCCGGGCACGCCGGAAGAGCAGACTTTGCTGAATGAGAAGAAGGCGCGTTTGGAGCAGATCCAACCCTTGCTGGCGCTCTATCAACAGAGCTATACCAACCTGGTGGTGTATGGCAAGCCAGTGCCGGGCGGCAGCGGAAGCGTAACCACCAATCTTTCCTTGCTGCAAACTACACAATCCCTATACCAACAGATCTATTCTTCGATTTTGACCAACCTGGAAAACGTCCGCCTGGCGCGTTTGCAAAACACGCCCAACGTTGTGCAG
Organism: Chloroflexota bacterium; assembly: GCA_043823965.1. Taxonomy (GTDB): domain Bacteria; phylum Chloroflexota; class Anaerolineae; order Anaerolineales; family Villigracilaceae; genus CG2-30-58-95. Next base: position 2,035 of record JBDRTP010000008.1, on the reverse strand, counting down.
ATCGAACCGGCCACTATGCAGGAGAAGCCGGTGCGCCCACGCACCATGGTCAACACCGCCCTGGCCGGAGTGGTCGGGTTGATGCTGGCGGTCGGGTTCGTGTTCCTGAAGGAGTATCTGGACGACACCTTGAAAACGCCAGAAGACATCGAGCGTCTGCTCGATCTGTCAACGATTGGCTATATCGCCCAGATGAAATATGCCGATGACAGCAAAGAAGAACTGTACGTCGCCCGGCAGCCGCGTTCGCCGGTATCTGAGGCGTTCCGCGCCCTACGTACCAACCTGGAATTTGCCGGTGTGGACGAACCGATCAAGACTATCCTGGTCACCAGCCCCGGGCCAGGCGAGGGCAAGACGACCATAGCCGCCAACCTGGCTGCGATTATCTCCCAGGGCGGTAAACGCGTCATCCTGATGGATGCGGATTTACGTAAGCCGCGTATCCATCGTATCTTGGGCATCCCCAACCGGGTTGGATTGAGCGACGTTTTTCGCGGACACCTGGACCTGCAAAGTGCCATCCACAGTTTTGATGGCTCTGAAGGGATGAGTGTGATCACCAGCGGCAGCCTGCCTCCCAACCCGGCGGAACTCTTGGGATCGGCGAAGATGATCCAGATCCTGGATGAGTTGAAGAACCAGACGGACGTGGTCGTGATTGACTGCCCGCCGTCGCTGGTAGCGGATGCCCAGGTGCTGGCGGCCAAGGTGGATGCCGTCTTGCTGGTCATTCAACCAGGCTATACCCACATTGATTCGGCGAAAGCTACACTCGAGCAATTGGGCCGAGCGGATGCCAAGGTGGTGGGTGCCGTGTTGAATAAAATTCCGCGTGAGCGAGGGTATTATTATGGTGGCTATCGGTACCATTATTACCGGGGTGACCAGTACCAGTATTATGGCGACAGTTCCGGCGGTGGCAGGAAGAAGAAACAGCGCAGTTCGGCTTGAGGTAGGCTAGATCGGGCCGTTGGAAGAAACGATATGCGCACTCGCGCTCAGAGGGGGGGCCATGCCCCCGCAAGAGCGAAGAGGTGTAGAAGAGAACAAGATGGGATGATAGAGAGAAATTATGGACAATTACGAACCAAACATGGGCAGCAAGAACGAAAACCCAGGGACGATGTGCCCACACATTGGGTTGAAGGATGACCCGGCGACCTCGCTGGGGTATCCATCCGCATGGAATTATTGCCACCGTGCGAAGCCGATCGCGGTTGCGGGCCTGGATCATCAGCGAACGTACTGCCTGAGCGCAGCTCATGCGACCTGTCCACTGTTTCTCAAGCCTGAGAGCAGCCCTATGCCCGCCGAGCTGCAATCCCAGGATGTCAGGCCGGTGCGCAGGAATCGCGCACTGTGGAGGACGGTCTCGGCGCTGGTCGTGCTGGCTGTACTGGTGGCCGTTGTCGTCTGGCAGGGGATTGCGCGCGGCTTCTTTTCCCTGCCTTCCCAGCCAGGGGAGAGTACCTCCACGCCAACGCTGACCGAACTGCCCGCCTCGCCCAGCGAGGCGAACCTCACTCTGACGCCGACGGGCGGCGCTACACCCACCGGGTTGGGTCCGACCTTGGTTCCCACGAAAACTCCACTTCCTACCCCTACAACTCAGCCGGTACTGAAACTGTCACTGGAGACTCCGCTCGGCCTCGATCAGGGCTTCTTGATCCATAGGGTGGTGGAGGGTGAAGGCCTGGACTGGTTAGCGAGCAAGTACGGCACGACCGTCGCGCTGATCCAGGCAGTCAACTATTACCTGCCTTCTCCGCTTCTGATAAACTGGAACGTGATTATTCCGATGGGAAAGATAGATCTTCAGGGAATGCCAGCCTTTCAACCTTACATGGTCGAGGCTGGTATGACGGTAGATGAGTTTGCCCAGAGCATATCGGTAGATGCATCTACCCTTAGTTACTACAACGGCCTGACTGCGACCTATAAACTCTCGCCCGGGGATTGGCTTTTGGTTCCGCGCGAGAAAATCAACCCATAGTACGGTTAGAAATTCCCCGCCGCTGCCATGCCCTCTGTA
>JBDRTP010000007.1:0-2941 GCA_043823965.1 Chloroflexota bacterium | reverse complement strand
CCCAGGCCAGGTCGGCCACCTGCCTCCCAGGATAGATCAGCGCCAGGAGCAGCGCCACCCCAGCCCACAGACCCAGCCCGATGACCAGGCGGTCTTTTCCTGCGCAGCACCCTTCGATGAACTCAGGGCAGCGCCTACTCGGTCGGATGCCGCCCACGAGGGCCGGGATGCCAAAGATGAGCGCCATCAACTGATATGCGACCAGCGCGCCGAGCAGGTGAATGACGCGCTCGCCGGAAGGTGTCCACCAGCCCTTCACAAATGCCAGGAGGGATGCGACCAAGGCACTTAATCCATTGGGAGCAAGGAGGAACAGGCTGCCGCCCAGGAGCAGCGTCCCAAGCATGTAGGCGAGGGCGGGTTTCCAGTTATCAGTAATCAGTAACCAGTGACCAGTTTCGATTGACGATTGACGATTTACGATTGACGACCGCGAAGCGTCCCCGTCAGGGGATTGACCGTCGTCGGTCGTCGGTCGTCGGTCGTCGGTCCTTTCGCTCTGCTCAGGGTTTCGGCTCTTGGCAGGCTGTTTGCCACCCAATGCTTGCCCGATGGCCCAGGTCAGGCCGAGGGCGAGCAGACCCATCCAGAGCGCCGGGCCGGAAAGCAGCGCCAGCCCAGCCAGGACGCCCGCCAGCCGAGTAGGTGCTGCGCACGGATAGCGCCCGTCCCGCCACATGGCCCAGGCCAGCACGAGGAACGAGACGGCCAGGATCAGACTCCCGGCCACGCGTGAGAGCGCCAGCAGGCCAGGCTCGAAAGCCAGGGCGAAGGCCAGGATGAGCGCCGGAACCCGCCCGAGGCGGTCTCGAAAGAAGAATGGCGCCAGAGACAGTGCGCTCCCGGCCAGCGCCGGCCAGAAGCGCGCCAGGAAATCGCTCGCGCCGAAGATGTAAAATGGGATCGAGGTCAGCAGCACGTATGCGGGATTCGGCCCGATGGCCGGGTGTGCGCCGCGGGCGACCTGAAGCGCCTGGAGCGCCCAATCCGCCTCGAAATCCGAGAGCGGCAGCGCGCCGAGGTGCAGGAAGCGCAGGGTCAGCGCCAGGGAAAAGGCGAGCGCGTAGAGGATATGTTCGAGGGTGAGGCGGCGGTTGGTCATAGATGTATTTTACATGGATTCCAAGGAACTCCGTCAACGAATATCCAACGAATAACCGAATGAGCATTAACGCGCCGAGGCATTTGCTTATTTGTGCTCTTTGTGCCGCTTGCCCCCGTTCTTCGCGAAGCACCCTGCGGGTTGGGGGTTGTGGTGAGTTACGGCACTTCGTAAATCGTCACGTTACCAAGCTGGTAGACCGGACGGAGAAATCGCTGGAATTTGGTCTCATTTACGCGGTAGGTGTTCCGTTCCAGCGTCCCAACGTAGACGTAGCGGACGTTGTACTGGGTCAGGATGGCCTGGGCTACGCTCCAGTCATTGGTCTCGTACAGGCGCTGGATGTCAGCCATGCGCGTGCCCTGTTCAGCGTAACCGCCGCGCCACTGGGACTCGTGCATCGGCCAGCCGAGCACGGCCGGAAGTCCAGTATAAGTTGAGATGTGAGCATAGTCAGAGTAACTGGCGGTCGGCGTGGTGGCCTCGGCGATCACCCCGTAAGGTGCAGTCTGCAGCCAGCGAATGGCCTTGGCATCTTCTGGGTATTCGCGATCGAGGTGCGCCGCGCCGTCCAGCGTGAGGCCGAAGGGTGGGTGAAAGTTATTGGTTTTATTCAGCAGGCTGAGGGTCGGGTAAGTGAGCGCCGCGAAGAGTAGAATGATCAGTCCGATACTGTAGAGCCAATTCCAGACGCGGCGCAGGCTCTGCAACATAACTGCTGCGCCGAAAGCGGCCGCCAGGCTCCACATCAGCCAGGCTTGATAGTAGAACTTGAAGATGGTGTTCATGCGCCAGCCGAACTGGTCGCGCAGGTAAATAAATTCGGGGGCGAGGACGAGGAGGGCGCCGATGAGGATGAGCAGCAACACGAAGGATGAAGGATGAAGGATGAAGGATGAAGGTTGAAGGTCGAAGGTTGAAGGTCGAAGGTCGAAGGTCGAAGGTTGGGGATTGACAGAACCTTCAACCTGCAACTTTTCAACTTTCTCACCCAGCAAGAGCGCCAGGGTGAGGGCCAACAAGGCCAACAAGGTCAACAAACCACCGGCAGAGGATAGCCGCTTGAGATTCGCGCTCGCAAAAAAGCCCAGTGCATCGGTCGCACCTTGGGATTGCAAAAACGAGGCGGCGAACTCTGGAAGCCGCAACTCGGCGAACCATCCCATCGCCCAGGAAAAAAGCCATAAAAAAAATATCAAACCAAGCGCCAGGCCAATCCCCAAGACCCAATTGGCCGAGTGTTTTTCTCCCCGCCAAAAGTAGAAAAGCAAGGCAAAGATCGGTAGGAGCAGCGGCCCGAACATCACCCACAGGTGCGCGCCGCGCGTCGGGCTGACCAGGTTGGGAAGGACACCGCCCGCCTGGGATGAAAAGCCAAAATAAAAAGGCAAATACAGCATGAGAGCCAGAATGCCGAGAGGCAGGGCGAAGGCTAAGAATTCTTCCAGTCTTTGCAACCGCCAGCCTTCGTCACGCGCGCGGGCAAGGACACTCAAAGAACGAGTGCAGGCAAGTGCGCCGCAAACCAAAGCCAGATAAATCGGGAAATCCCAGGTATTCAGAAACGCCAGCCCACCCAGGACCACAGCCGAGAAGAAAAAGCCAATGCGGTTGACCGGCACGCGGATGACGCGCATGCCAAACAGGCTCGTCTCGCCGCGAAAGCCGCCCAGGAAGAGGTTGAGCGCCACGGCGGTAGCCAGCAGGCCGAAGGGCATGGCCAGTACGTGCGGGTGCAGGTCGCCCAGCAAATAGGAGAAAAAGGGAAACTCGTCTATGATCTCACGCCAGTTTCCGGCCAGGTCATAATCCTGGACGACGCGCGAGGCGCGCCACCAC
>JBDRTP010000006.1:0-15561 GCA_043823965.1 Chloroflexota bacterium | reverse complement strand
AGACCCGCGCGATTGGCATGACAGCAGTTATATCGACTGGGAGAAGCGAGGCTTGTATCTCGCGCCATTCACCTGGGACGAACCAAACGATGTGGATTGGGGTGAGTAGGTCACGTTTGTAACGTGACGATTTTGTTTTTTATGTAGGTCACATTTGTAATGTGACATCTTTTCTGTGCATATAAAAGGTCACGCTTCAAGCGTGACCTACATTTTCAATCCACCGTCAGCGTCTTGGACAAATTCCTCGGGAAATCAGGATCAAATCCTCTCATCACGCTCATGTGATACGAGAGCAACTGCAACGGCAGGACTCCCAGCAGGGCGCTGATCTGTGGAACATCCGATTTGGGGATGACGACCAGGTCATCGCCGTTGGCGCGCAGGCGGGTGTCCTCTTCGCCGATGGTGATCGTGCGTGCGCCGCGCACTTTGACTTCGTTGATCCCGCTGATGATGAGCGGCACATCGTCGGGTCCCGCGACGAAGATGATCGGGAATCCCTCCCTCACCGCGGAGAGCGGTCCATGTTTGAATTCGGTCGAGAGCATCCCTTCGCAATGCGCGTACGTGATCTCTTTCAACTTCAACGCACCTTCGAGCGCGATGGGGTAGGTCGCGCCGTAGCCGAGACAGTACATGTCGTTCCACTCGTTGATGTCTTTGGCAATCGCTTCGATCTGCGGTGCGACCATATCAAGAGTCTGCTCCATCAGCTCGGGAATCCGCTCCAGGTCACGCGTGTTGCGTCCCGCCATCCGATACGCCAGATACAAAAAGATCACCACCTGATTGGTGAAGGTCTTGGTGGCCGGGACGCTGATCTCGTAACCACAGCAGAGCGGCAGCAAGCAAGCGGTGGCTTTGGTAAGTGTAGAGCCGATCACGTTGGCGATGCCGAAGCTGGTCATCCCGCGCTTTTCGGCAGTCTGCAGGGCATTGAGCACGTCTTTGGTCTCGCCGCTTTGACTGACGAACAGGCCAACATCCTCATGACTGACGGCCGGGCCGTACTGCGGGACGAACTGCGGGGCCAGCACCGGGATAGCGGCGCGGCCGCCGATCTGAGCGAAATAGACCGCACCCGCCAGGCAGGCGTGGTAACTCGTTCCGCAGCCGATGAAGTACAGGTGGCGGGCAGATTTCATCTTCGCGATGACGGTTTCCACTTCGCGAGAGCCATCCAGCATGTGCAGGACTTCGCGGGCCACTTGCGATTGCTCGTGGATTTCCTTGAGTATGAAGTGCGGATAGCCGCCCTTCTGGACGGCGTCCATCGTCTCGTTGACTGTTTCCGGGTCCCGGAGGATGAGGCTGCCGTCTTTCACCGAGCGCAGTTCGACGCGATCAGCCCACAGGGTGATGATCTCGCCATCCTGGATGCGGAGGATGTCGCGGGTCAGGGGGAGGATCGAAGGCAGGTCCGACGAGAGGCAGGTGAAGCCCTCGCCCAGTCCGACGACCAGCCCGGAGCCTTTCTTGATGGCATAGAGCCTGTCTTCATTGGTCTTGCCAATGACGAAGGCGTAATCGCCAGCCAGGTCGCCGTAGGCCAGGCGGATGGCATCTATGAAGTCGTAGCCTTTGTTGATGTAGCGCTCCACGGCATGGACACACGTCTCGCCATCGTTCTGCGAGCGGACGGTGAGGCCCTCGGCCATGAACTGCTCGCGCAACTCGACGTTGTTGACAACGTTGCCGTTGTGCGCTCCGACCAGGTCTCCATCCGAATCAATATGAGGTTGGGCGTTGACCTGGGATGGCTCGCCGAAGGTGGCCCAGCGCAGTTGAGTTATGCCACGCTGGCCGGTCATCTCGGCAAAGTTGTATTTGGCGGCCACATCCTCGACGCGGCCGACGTCCTTGCGCAGGTCAATTTTGCTGCCTGAGATGGTCGCCGCGCCGACCGAGTCGTAGCCGCGATAGGTTAGCCGGCGCGCGGCTTCGACCAGTATGCGGCCGAGAGGTTGTTCTTTAGCGGTGACGATGCCGAAAATACCGCACATAGCTATATATACAACTTTTCCGGGTCAATCTCATCGCGCAGCAGGCGCAATTCCTCCGCGCTGGGCGGGGCATTGGCGCCGACTTTATCGGGGATGACCAGCTCGAATCCGGTGTTGGCGACCACTTCTTCGACCGTCACGCCCGGATGCAGGGATTTCAGCCGCATGCGGCAGGTTTCGGGTTCATAGTCCATCAGCGCCAGGGTCGAGACGACATAGGTCGGGCCGGTGCCGGGCGGCAGTCCGGCGGCTTCGCGTGTTCCGGGGCCGGTCAAAAATCCGGGCGTGGTCAGAAAGTCCACTTTTGGGACAAAGCGGCGGGCATCATGCTGCATGATGGCAATCGTCTGCCAGCAGAGACTGCCAACGTCGTTGCCGCCGCCGGAGCCGGGCAGGCGCGCCTTGGGGTGGTCGTGCTCTCCGATGGTGACGCTGTTCAGGTTGCCGTAGGGGTCAATCTGCGCCCCGCCGAGGAAGCCGTAGTCAATGAAGCCGCGCTGGGCAGTCTCCATCGTGTCGCAAATCCCCAGGGCGGAGATGCCTTTGTGGAAGGTGCGCGCCTCGCCGACGGCGCGCGGCAGTTCCTCCAGAATCGCTCCCGTCCCGCCGAACTCAAAAACAGGGACGAGGTTGGGCGCGGTGGTCTTGGAGGCCAGCATGGCGGCCAGCATCGGGATGCCGGTGCCGATGAAACAGGTTGTCCCATCCTCGAAGAGACGGGCAGCTACGCAGATCATCAATTCAGTTTTGGAATAGGTTTGCTCAGTCATGACAATCTCCTATGGGACGCGGACACTCAAAGAGCGAGTGCGGGCGAGCGCGGATGAACGCTGATTCTTTTCCGCGTTTATCCGCGTGAATCCGCGTCCTATTCCCGTTTCTCCCGCAGTTCGACAGCCTGTTGCAGGCGTTCCTCGCCGATAAGCTTCAGGTACTCGTCGTGGTTCTTTAGACCATGCACGTACCTGGCGAGGTATTCATTGGCCCCTTCGGCGGTCTTGCTCATCTCGACCCATTCCTTGATGCCGGGTTCGTCGCGGCCGTACATGTAGGCCATCTCGCCCGGATACGAGCCGTGCGGCGCGTGGACGACCGCGTCCACCAGGTAATAGGGAATGAGGGTGCGGTCGGGATATTTGCGGATCTCCTCGGTTGGGATGATCTCCTCGGCGCTGATGATCAGCCGCTTGCAGGCGCGCGACATTTCCAGGGCAAAGCCGCTGATGCCCTCGATCTGGCAATTGCCATGTTTATCCGCGCGATGAACATGGATGAGGGCCACATCCAGGATGAGGGCCGGCAGCAGGGCCACTTTGATGCCAGTGAAGGGATCCTCGACTACTTTGGCCGCACTGTACTTCAGCATGTCGGTGCCGAGCATCGAACGGGTTGGCAGGAAGGGCACGCCCATGGCAGCAGCCTTCATGCGCCACGAAATCGAGCCGTTCGACCATTCCACGCAGGTCTCCACCTGGCCGGATTCCACCGCGCGGCGCAGCGCTGCAGTCGTGCCGTAAACTTCCAGCCCGATGTAGGTAATGTCCAGTTTCTTGATGATGCCGGCGGCCAGCCACAGGTCGAGTTCGAGCACGCCTTGTCCACAGACGCGCAGGTTTTTCCTGCCCTGGCGCACGACTTCACGCGCCAGCGACATTGGGCAACGCACCGTGCCATATAGCTCCGTACCGATGTAGCAGCCATCGTAGACAAATTGACTGATGGCTTCCTGTTCAGTCATGCGCTTGTCCACCAATTTGCGCGTTTTCTTGGTGCGGTTCCACTCGCGGAATTCGTCCAGATCATAGGGTTGGATCAATTCCCCGATTCCGGATTCCAGTACTTGCATGGCGCCTCCTTGCGATTGCAGATTGATGATTACAGATTGCGGAGTCCGAAGTCTTCGCGAAGCACTACCGGCTTTGCCAAAGCCAGGCCTCGATGGACTCGCGACTTCGCTGAAGAGCGCTCCGCTCGCCTGTGCGTGCGGCACTGGCGCAGGCAGGATGGCTCGCAGCGACACGGGTTATTTATGATATGTCCCCATCAACTCGGCGTAGCCAAGAATGTGACCTTCCATGGCCGTGAGCAATTCGGCTTTGGTCGCGCCGGAGGCCAATGTCAGGACCGCATCGAGGGCGTAAAGTTTGAAGAAATAGCGATGAGTGCCGGAGGGTGGACAGGGGCCCCCGTAGCCGGGTTTGCCCCATGAATTTTTCCCTTGCATGCTGCCATCGGCGAGTTTTGCATCGGGGGGCACATTCTCCGGCAGGCCGCCTGTCGAGGCGGGGATATTGTAGATGACCCAGTGCACCCAAGTACCGGCCGGCGCGTCGGGGTCGTCCATGATGAGGGCGAGGGACTGCGTGCCGGCTGGCAGCTCGCCCCACACGAGCGGCGGGGAAATGTCGCGGTCGGTGCAGGTGTATTGGGCAGGAATCGGATTGCCTTGCGTGAAGGCAGTGCTGGTCAGTTTCATGATCGGAACCTCCTCCGGCAGGGTTGGCTCGGCAGATACACACGCAGATAGGACAAGCGCAAGCCCTGCCGCAAAGAACGAAACGGCGATCTGTCTCATGTCAACTCCCTGAGTATTTTACACTGTTGCAGGCAGTATGCAAAACCTTATAAAACTTTCATCAACTTTTTTCCAAATGCCCCCGGCTGGCTGCGTTCGATGACGAGATCGGCGGCGTTGTGAAAGGCTAGAAAATCACGCATTGCCGCTGCCGCGCTCGAGACGAGTTCTTCGTCCGGTTTGATTCCGGGTTCCAGGTACACGGCTCTCAGGCGCAGGGTGCGCGTTTTGCGATCGAGTTTCGGGTCGAAGCGGCCCACCAGCCGGTCTTTGTGCAGAATGTTGAGACAATAATACCCGTATTTGCGCTTTGCCGCCGGGACGTAGGCTTCAAAGGATTTCTCGAAGCCCCAGAAGGCCGCGTCGCGCCGGCGCGCCCAGAAAAGGTTATCGAAGGGATTGATGAAGGTTGTCCGTTGGGGGAGGATCTCTCCACTGGCGGCCTGTTCCAGCAGGGATAGGTTGTCGCGGTGAATGAGGAGTTCTCCGGTTTTGCCGTCGGCGAGTTTTCCTTTGACTTCGACCAGTGTGCCCTCCTCGACCAGCGCGGCGGCGATTGGCTTCGCTTTGGCTAACTTCATCCAGGTGTAATCGCCCGCTTGAGCGGGGGTGCAGAGGCCAAGGGCTTTCACGCCGCGCTCGACCCAGAAACGGTCGCGTTCTTCGAGGGTGGGTTCGGTCGTGTCCACCCACTCCGGCAGGACGCGCCCGGTCAGGTCGTAGACGCGCTGGAATTTGACGCGCTCGGCGATCATCACATCGCCGAAGGCGAAGAGATATTCCAGCGCAACCTTGGCCGGACGCCAGTTCCACCACGCGCCGGCAGGATGATTGCCGCGTTCAAAGTCGCTGACCTTGAGAGCGCCCTCGCGGACGATGCGCTCTTTGGCGAGAGCAATCGTCTCCGGGTGGCCGTTTTTAGCCAGCCAGCGCGTGTACCAGTCGTCGGGCTGTTCGCGTAACATGCGCTGGTGCGGCATCTGGTAACGGTATTCACTGGCAGGAATGTAAGATGCGGCATGCTGCCAGCCCTCGAAGAGACGCCGGTCGGCGGGATCAAAGGCCAGGACGTCGAAATCGGCAGGGTTGTACTGACCCAGACGGCTCCAGAGTGTCAGGTAGTGGGCGCGGGCGACCATTTGCAGGGTATCAATCTGCACACAGCCGATCTGCTCGGCGGCGCGGTAAATGGCATCGCGCGTCGGCGTGGACTCGGCTCCGTTGGCGGTATGCAGGCCCTGGGCGCGGAGAGCGAGGGCGCGGACGGCTGTCAGGGGGTAGATGGTCATCAGTTATCAGTGATCAGTGATCAGTGATCAGTGATCAGTGACCAGTGACCCGTCAGCGAGGCGCGGAAGGGATGCAGTTCAGCCATCATCACATTGGCCTTGACCGAGGGGTCATTGAACATGAAGGCCTGGGCGGCGACTTCGTCCTCGGCCCGGAAAACGACCAAACCGAATGTTTCATCGAGACAGGCGCCGGCCAGCAGGACGGCGCCTGTCTCGGCTGCCAATTTGAGGCACTGGTAGTGTTCTTCCATAACGGCCTCTTCCTGCGGCGTGGGCGCTTCGAAGAAGCCGTGGCGCATGGGATGGATGAGGTAGATGTATTCGGGCATGGGTAACTTTTCCCCTCTCCTTTCAGGAGAGCACCCTGCGGGTGTGCAACGCGAGGGCAGGGGTGAGGTTTAATCCGAGAATGCTCCCGACCAGGTTTCGAAGCGGCGGCCGTCGCGTTCGTCGTCTTTGAAGAACGAGAGGTAGGAGAGCACCTGGTAAGGGATGAATTTCTGTTCTTCGGGTTTGAAGACAGCCAGGTCGTAGTAAGGGTGCCAGGTGCCTGAGTTCAGGTACATCTGGTTGGTTGGGTGCGGCGTGGTCGGGATGGAATCGAGCGGAACGATCTCGTGGTGGTGCGTGTGACCGTAGACGATGAACTGGGCGGTGCGATTGAGGAAGGCATCTTCTCTCAGGGCGTGTTTGGCAAAGGTGATCTCTTCCGACCAGAATTGCTTGCTCATCCAGACCACCACGTCATCGATGTTCTTGAACGAGAAGCGGTCGGTTAGCTTTACTATCAGTTCAAGCCCGTCCACGAGGTCAAATTTGAACTTCCTGTCGGCTTCGCGGACGAAAGGCAGGGCCAGGAACTCGTTGCTCGTTTCATCCCAGACATCTTTTATTTTCTTCTGATCGGCCTGGCTGATATTGTTATGGCGCAACTGGCTGCTGATCCATAAAGGCGTGGCCAATGCCGGGCGGACGTTCACCAGTTCACGCAAGCTATCAAGGATGCCTTTGGGCAGGTCCTGCCCCAGGCGTTGCTGCGCCTCGACCGGGAAGCGGTTGAGCACCTCGACGGCGAAAGCATCCCCCAGCGTGGCGGCATCCCGGCCTTTGTCTTTGGAATAGTTGAACGAGTCGTACAGGTCGCCGTGTTGAGCATAAATCTTGTACTCCGCGAATAACCGCTGGAGGGTTTCAGACTCTTTGACTTCATGAGGGAAGGGTGAGATTGGATTCGCCAGACCTGATGCCTGGATGATTTCCTGGCGGATCTGATCGAAAGCCGGGCCGGGGAGATGGTAATACCAGTCGTGATTGCCAGCCATGTAATGGATGCGCACGGGTACCGCGACCTGCTCTTGGGTGTCAAAGGAGGCCCGGCCGCGGCGATCAGCGGGCGGCAGGCGGACGGCTTTCCCATCCGCGATGTGGCGCAGGATTTTTATGGCCTCGGCATTGTATTTCAGGATGGCTTGGTTGATCGCGCTGAGCTTTTTAGCATACTCCGGGACACGAAAGTCGGTCCACGGGCGCACGTAACCGGGATCGCCTGGGTGTGTATCCAACCATAGCGTAGAGTGTTGCGGGTCGAGGATATCGCCCAGCAATAGGATGTCAATGCCGTCCAACGGGCGGTAGGATTGGTCTGCGCGCCAGGAGGCGTTGAAAGCCAGTTCATTCAACCGGGCGGCAAAGAGCCGGAAAGCGCTGGCAGAGATGGGTTTCCCGCAGGTGCCATCTACCAGGTGAAGGTCGCTAATGACGATTAACATAGGTGCCCTCCCGCGAAAGCCGATATTCGCTTTCTGTATTATAGCCTGAACCTGGCTACGAAACGCAGGATAAGGAGTATTGCCCCCGCTGCCAGCAGAAGCCAGAGGATAATAATCACCGCCGCCGCGGCCCACCCCACGCTGCGTCCCGCACCCTCAGCCTGCCGCGCTTTTTCCTGGGCTTCCTCCATCACCTCGGGCGGGATCATCTTCAACGCCAGCGCGACTCCTACCGGAATGAGGATGAGATCATCAAGGTAGCCGAGGATGGGAATGAAATCTGGGATCAGGTCAATCGGGCTGAAGGCATAGGCCACGACGATCGCCGCCCAGACTTTGGCGTACCACGGCGTGCGCGGGTCGCGATAAGCCAGGTAGAGGGCATAGGTTTGGATTTTCAGGTTTCGAGCGGCTTGCTTCCAGCGGGTGAGTATAAGATGACTCCACTGCAAAAACGATCGGACAGATTTCATCCGATTTGACCCATCCTCAAATTGCCGATTTCTTAATATGATCAGGCCATCCCACCGCCAGAGGTCTGAAACATGTTCAGGAAGAACCAGTGTCACCTCCAACCCCCGCTGATCAGTAATATCAACGACATACCAGAGAAACACCGCAAGCATCTGGAAACGTCCTGGGCGGGGATATTTTATATTTTATCGAAACATGTTCTGCCGGATCGACGAAGCGCCGTTTACGGTACTGTATGCGCGTTTATTTTACTACTCTATTCGACTTTTACATGCAGGCAAGCACAAACTCGTACGCAGGGATCAGCCAAATTTTCAGCGGCGAGTTGTTGACTCTACCCCGCGAGTATGTTAGAATACTTGCAGAGCGGTATCGTAAAGCCTGGTGACCTTGGTTGTTCGTAGAACAACCTAGCTGCTCCTGAGATGGGGCGGGAGAGACTGAAATCGAGGCCCAGGGTGAGCCGCTCGTCATTTCCCCCGCAAGGGGGATTTTGTTTTCTTATCTCTCGTTCCAATCCTTCTCGATAATCAACTCTTCTTTAAACACTTTCGGGGCAATGATGTCGTAAAAGCGGGTATCGCCTCGTTCATACTTTTGAAAAAATGCCCATGCCACCGAATCGGCGGCCGGTATATCTCCTCGCTATCCTTCGGGGGGCGCGAAATGGCCTTCTGGTCGACAATCACTGCGACGACGCGCACATCCTGTTCTGCGATCGTTTGAAGCATGCGCAAAATCGCCGCTTCCTCGGTTCTGGCTGCTTTAATTTCTCCGGCGCTTAAACTGCGGCCGTATTTTTTAAGCGCCCGGCGCACCGGCAGTTCGATATCACGGGGCTGGCTGGCGCTCAACACGGCAACCACCAGGAAGTGGCTGCCCTTCGAAGCGCCAACCGTCCCGGATTCGTCCACGAAAGCGTAATGTAGGGGTGTGTTCACAACTAGTTTAGATGATCGGGATCATTCTCCACCGCCCTCGTCATCCGCCGCGGACGGCTGATCCACCCGCACCACATCCCCGTGGATATTGATCACCACCCGGAAACCCACCATGCCCATGTAAGCGCGCCCCTCCTCGGGTATGCCCATTTGCAGCAGGTTATCGAACTGCTGGTCAATGTTCTTGAGTTGTGTCTCGATCATGGCCTTGGAGAAGATGTCATCTGTGCCGAGCATCTTGGCGGTCTGCTCGCTGAGCAGGTCTTCATGTCCGCTGATCTGCTGGCGCATCATCTCCAGCACCTGACGGTCCACCTTCTCGGAAAGGATGTGATGGCGGAATCCGGCATCGTCCACCACGTAACAAGGATTTTCTCCCACGTAGGCCGTCTCAACTGGACGGTCGAACTCATCTACGATCAAACCGGCGAAGAGAGGTTGGCGCGGCATGGTTCAACTTCTCTGCTTGCCTTCGATGATCGCCAGCAGGGTGCCGGCGGCAATGCCCAGGCGACGGTCCAATTTTCCACCGGTATCCATGCTGAAATCCAGGAGCATCTGGTAGCCGAAGAGCGCAAATTTCTGGCGCAGGTCGGCCACGCGTTGGTCGCCGATGGTGATGTCATAGTTCTGAGGCAGCAGGGAGCCAAGCAGGAAACGGCGCAGTAACGCCTGGCCGACGCTATCTTCAAACAGCATTCCGATGGGCTGGTCAGCGGCGTCCAGCACTTCCCACTCATCGCGCAACATGGATCTTAAGCCCTTGCGCCGCAAGACGCCGACCTTTCGGCCGGTGGCTGAATCAATCACGTCGTAAGCGGCTGCGAAGTCGAGGATACTACGCGCCTGGATGTAGAGCAATTCCTGGGTCTTGCTCTCGTCGCTGAAGACGCGGATGTCCTCGCGCAGGCGGAACATTTTTTGCTCGACGTAAAGCACCAGTTCGTTGTGCGGGTTGCCGTCAAGGCCTACTCGGTAGAAGCGTAGCTTGCCGGTCAGGGCAAAGACCTGGCGTTTGAGCAAGTAATTAGACCATGATAAAGCGGGATTCATTGGGCCTCCTTACCGGGTAGGTGCTGCGCATGGGTTGGGCGTGTTCGACGACCTGCACGTTGCTGCCGCTGCCGGGTTCGTAAATGTAACGCTGGTCGAGCGGGACGGCCGGCAGGGTCCAACGATACAGCCATTTGGCATCCTGAGGTGTAAGGTTGATGCAGCCGTGACTGCGAGGCGTCCCGTAATCATTATGGTAGCTGCTCCGCATGGCACAGTGAAACAGCTACCATTATGCCAGAAAGTGCCGTGTAATGCAACTCCATTTTCGGTGATGTAGAAATCCCACCGAGTAGGCCTTCGCGAAGCACCCTGTGGGTCGGCGGCACGCCGGTCAGGTCGTAGAGCGCAGCCTCACTCTCACCGCCGACCATGTGGGCAGTCGGGCGCTTGTGGAATGTCTTGAACCAACCGGTCGGAGTGTTGAACTCGCCCTTTCCGGTGGAGGCGCGTGCCCTGAAGACCAGACGTTCAGCCTCGTAAGCCAGAACTAACTGTTCGTCCAGACGGACTTGAATGTATTTCTCCTCAGGTTCGACTTCCGGCGAGAGCGGGGTCAGTTCGTCCGCCGGGAGAATGCGGACGTTATAAGGGCGGATGAAATAATAAAAGGAAGTCGCGTCGAGAGAGCATATAATCTCTATTCAAGAACGTCCACCGCGGTGCCGTAGCGTTCGTAGACCATTTGCTCGTTGGGCGGGACGACCGGCTGAGTCCAGCGATAGAGCCATTTGGCAGCCTGTGAGCTCAGGTTGATGCAGCCATGACTGCGCGGGCGGCCGAAATCGTTGTGCCAGTACGTGCCGTGCAGGGCGACGCCGCTTTCGGTGATGTAAGAGACCCACGGCACGCCGGGCAGGTCATAACCGTTGGAAGCCAGGTCGCCAGCCGCCATATGCCGGTAGGGGCGCTTGTGGTAGGTCATGTGGCGGCCTACCGGTGTGGAATAGGTGCCATTGCTGAACCGCCCGCCCGAAGCGACGCGCGCCATAAAGACGGGGGTTTTATCCTCGTAGGCAATGGCAATCTGCTGGTTAAGACGCACCTCGATGCGTTTGAGTTGAGCTGGAAAATCCGGGGAGAGCGGAGCCAGTTCTACGGTTGGGACGATGCGCAGGTGGTTGGCCTGAGCATAGTAATGGAACTTCCACTTATCATCATAGACACGGTACCACGGATTGCCGTCCACGTCCTGGACATGCCCGACGACCCAGTGCGTGGTCTCGTAATAATAACGATATGCGAATCTGGCATCCTTCGCCGCATCCCAGCGGGCGTCGGTGTATGGGACGGTCACCTCGGCCAGCGCGCCTTCTTCCGGCAGGTCGCGGACCGGCTCGTGGAGCACCGTCCGCACTGGCTGGATCGAGCCGGAGTAGACGTAACTTTCCTCACCGATCTTGTACCAGACGCGGTTGTAAGCCGTTTCGTCTTCGCTGATGACGGTGGCGGTGATCGGCAGGACGACATCCCGCCAGTAGGCTTTGACGACCTTGCCGGTGAGAGCTGGCGCGTCATAGCCATTGAGAGTCGCGGTAGTGACGCGACCTTGCTGGTCCGCGATAAACTGGGCCGAGGCCAGTTCGAGGCTGAACTGCGGCAGGAGCAGGCCGAGCAGCCCCGCGCCGCTCAGCTTGAGAAAGTCGCGTCTGGAAATACCAAAATTAGACATTTTGTGTCCAAGACCTCACAGGTCTTTAAGACCTGTGAGGTCTGTCTAATAGTGTACATTCACCAATGTCCCAACCGAGGCCCAGTTGAACAGCCATCCCGCGTCGGGGATGCTCAAGTTGACACAACCGCGGCTCATCGGCGTGCCAAAATTGCTGTGCCAATACGTGCCATGCAAGGCGTAGCCCTTGTAGAAATACATCGTGTACGGCACGTCGGGCAGGTAGTAGCCAGGCCCGGACATATCCGTGTAGCGATATTTGACATAGACACGGTATTGGCCGGTGACGGTCGGATACTGCCAGGTGCCGGTCGAGACGATGAAACTGTTGACCATGACGTTGCCCTCATAAGCGTAGACGCGCTGCTGCGAAAGGTCAACGTCAATCCAGCGCTCGCCGTCTCCACCCGCGATGGGTGGGACGGGCGTCGCGGGTTCTAAAGTGGGAATCACCTGCGGCGTATTGGTCGGCAGCGGTGTAGGCGTGGATGTATGGGTCGGCGTCGGCGTGGGCGTATCGGTCGGCGTCGGCGTCGGCGTGGCAGTTGGAGTGGGCGTGGAGGTGGGGGTAAAGGTCGGCGTATAGGTCGGTTTGAGTATCTGCGCGGCTGCGCCGGGGATTGTCGGCGTCGTCTGCGGGAGGGAGATGTTTTCTCGAATGAAGGCCAGCGCGGGCGAGGCGTTCCCCGGCCAGATAACCCAGGCGATGGTGACACAGGCCAGGAAAATCAGCAGCGGCATGAAGGAGCGCCGGCGGGCGGCCAGCGCCGTCCCCTGCCGAGTAGGCGCTGCCCTGAGTTCATCGAAGGGTGCTGCGCAGATGACGGGCGGCTGGCTCGAGGCTTCAGATTGAAGGCCTGGATGAGTCAGACGGGTTGGGGTCGGTTTGGCGCGCCTGGCCTCTTCTTCCCTCAGGCGTTGAATCGCCCAACGCATCCCTTGGCGGGCGCGTTCGCTTTTCGGGTTGATCTGGAGCGCCCGATTCAGGTAGGCGATGCTGGAGCGCGGGCTGGCCAACCCAGCCAGGATCAGCCAGGGCGCCTCCATCTCGGGGGCGACCGCAGCGGCCAACTCCGCCCAGCGACGGGCAGCCTGGCGGTTACCGTCTTGCAGTTCCTGCCTGGCGTTTTGGATTGCCTGTTGCGCGCTGATCGGTTCGCGGTTCATGGCGAAGGGTTAGGCAGCCGCATGGGTTCCACGCTCTCGTTATTGACGAAGCACATGATCCCGGCAACGACGCCGTCGGCGATCAGGTCGGGACGCTGGGTCAGGATGTCGTAATCCAAGTATAGAAAGCCGGTTTCGATGATGGCGGCCGTGGTGCGCGGATCAATTTCATCGAAGGCGTGGTAGCCGGTCATATCGTTGGTAATGCTGCCCGCGTGGAAAGGCAAACCGCTGACTCGCCCATAGCGGTCGAACAAGCAGGCGGTCAGACGACTGGCAAGGTTAGGGTCACGGCTGCTCTGCGCAGCTGCGACTTTGAAACCGGTGGCCTCTTCATTGACGTACGTGCACGAGTCGTTGTGGATGGAGACCAACGCCGCAGCCTGATAGCCATTCAGGCGCGGATCAAATTCCTGCAACAGGTCCACCTGAAACCCCTGGGCGATTAATTTTTGCTGGACTAAAGTAGCAATGCTCAAGTTTACCTGTTGCTCGGTCGTCCCGTTTTCACAGACTGACCCGGCATCGTTGCCCCAGTGCCCGGCGACAATGCCGATGCGCACGGTCTGCTCGGCGGTGGGGAGGAGCGGGTTGACGCCCGCTTGGGGGGTGAGCAGCAGGTTGAATTTCCCGCCCAGGTCGCCCGTCAGCATTTTCGGCGAGAAACCGGTGAAGAGCGTTGCCAGGAGGATGGCGACGCTGAGCGTGGTCTGGAAGATACGCCCGGTACGGTTGCGATTCTGAGGGCGGGCGGTTCCCCGCGCGGGCAAAGGAGGCCTTGAAGTTTCCATGCGTAGCACCTACTCGGTAATCTACCGCAATAGTACCTTAATATACCTCTGTATAGCAAGCCTTTTCAGTGGGTGATTACCTGTATATTGCTTCCCCTCCTGAAAGGGAGGTTGTACCCCCTTGGAAAGGGTCATTTTTACTACTGCCAACCCCTCGATGAGCAATGGCTTGACGCCAGCCCCGCGCGCATGTATCATGATGAAGTAAAAATAAAAAACGGATGCCCTACAATCGTAATTCGCAAATCGTAAATCGTAAATCAGAACCATGTCTGCTCTCACGTTTGAAGAAAAACAAACTTTGCTCTGGCTTGCCCGCCAGGCCCTCGAAAGCGGCGTGCGCGGCCAACCCCTGCCTGCGCTGGATTCTGCGACGTTGTCGCCCACCTTGCGCGCGGATGGTGCCTCGTTCGTCACCCTGACCGTGCACGATGAGCTGCGCGGCTGTATCGGCGCGTTGGAACCTTGCCAATCCCTGGCGGAAGACGTGCGCGAGCACGCCATCGCGGCTGCCTTGCAGGATTACCGCTTCTCAGCGGTGGAGGAGCACGAGCTTCCGCAAATCGAGATCGAAGTCTCGCGCCTGACCCTGCCGGAGCCGCTCGACTACACCACAGCCGAGGATTTGCTCGCCAGGCTGCGCCCGGGTGTGGACGGCGTCATCCTGCAGGATGGCTTTCGGCGGGCGACCTTCTTGCCGCAGGTCTGGGAGAAGGTGGCTGACAAAGAAGAATTCCTCGATCATTTGTGTATGAAAATGGGCGTTACTGCGGATACCTGGCGGCGGAAACATCTGGCAGTATTGGTGTATCAGGTGGAGGAGTTTCACGAATAGCCCCCGAGGCGTGATACAATACAAAAATCATCATAACGGGAATTCTTTATGAAAAATACCATCACTCACGACCGCGCTACAGAAGCGATTGAAGAAAAGACGCGCTGGTTCCGCTCTCTTTCTATAGATGAGCGTGCGGAAATCTTGAACGAATTTACCGAATTGGCGCTGGCGGTCAATCCGAAGATTCTGGTGAAGAAGGATGCTCAACCTGTTAAAGGGCGTGTTTGCGTCCTTTCAAAAGCATGATGTCAAATACCTGGTCATCGGGGGAATTGCGGCTGTCCTGCACGGCGTGCCGCAGTGTTGACTTAGAAGATGTGCGCTTGCTAACGCTCGATGACAGCCACTCTGCTTGAAAATGGGCGCTTCGCCTGACCTCTGGCGGCGCAAGCAGTTGGAAGTGTTGGTGTATCAGGTAGAGGAGTTCCACGAGTAAATGAAATGTCGCAGGCATATGCCCTTCATGCGCAGGCGGCGAAATATTCCGCCTCGAGGCTCTGCCAGGTTTCCCCTTCAGGCAGCTTGATATAATCTGCCAGCCGCGGATGGACTCGGCGGATCTCCTCCGTCACGCGCAGCGCCACACGGCGGATGGAAAAGTGGGCATTTTCCATGGCGCGTAACTGGCAGAAGGCAAAGGCCTCCCGCAAATTCATTGTGAATAGCACCCGGCGGTTAAAACCATTGGGGACGAGATACGCGGCGACCTGCGGATTCCAGGCCGCCATTTTTTCGTACATCTGCGCGGCGGCCTCCATTGCCGCGCGGTAGGGGACCTCGAAGTCGGCTGCCGCGATCCGACGCGGCAGCGCGTATCCGAGCCGCGCGGTCAACGCCTGAGGGGTCTGCGTCATCATGCGGTGGCGCTTGAATTCTGCGTAGGCGCCCTGGTCGAGCACCAGGTCGAAGGTGTAAGAGGTGTGTTCGAGTTCGCGCAGGGGAATGTCGTAGCGGGATAAACGCCCCAACAGGGATTCGGCTAA
>JBDRTP010000005.1:0-4457 GCA_043823965.1 Chloroflexota bacterium | reverse complement strand
ACCATCGAAGAGATCATCGAAGATTATCCCTACCTGGAAGCAGAGGATATCCAACAGGCGCTCCGTTACGCTGCCTGGCTGACGGAGGAGAACGTCTATACCCTGGAGCCAGCAGCGGCATGAAGTTCCTGGCTGATATGGGTATTTCACCCAGGACAGTCGCCTTCCTCCGAAGCCAGGGACACGATGCAGTGCATCTGCGCCACTTACCCATCAAGCCAGCATAGCTTATTTCCTCCCTCGTCTCAAGCCTATCCACATTGACCACCTACTGCATACACGACCCCCCAACATCATTTCCTCTCTCAAAGAGCAGAATATGTCCAACTTGAGCATAGACTTTGCCGGAATGCGCTTCCCGAATCCCTTTATGCTGGCCTCGGCGCCGCCGGCGCGCACAGCCGAGATGATCAAGCGCGCCTTTGCCGCCGGTTGGGGCGGCGCGGCGCAAAACCTCTATCTGCCGAGTAGGCCTTCGGCAGGCAACTTCGCTAAATCTTGGCACGGTATTCATCGGGGCCTTTCACGAGGATGAGGTGAAAAAGGTCCTTCATATAACCGGGGATGAGCAGCCGCTTGGCCTCATGCCGGTCGGCAGAAAATAGACTTGTCCACTCCTTCACCCACTCGCGCCACCCTGTTCAGCCTTCTATTGCTCTCGGCGGCCGCGCTGGCCTTCCAGGTCACCCTGACGCGGCTGTTCTCGGTGGCGCAGTTCTACCATTTCGCCTTCATGATCGTCAGCGTGGCGATGCTGGGATACGGGGCCAGCGGTACCTGGCTGGCGATCATGCCCAACCTGGCGCGGATAGAACCCCGGCGCAGCCTGGCTTGGTTGGCGCTCATGACCGGCCTCAGCATCCTGGGGGCTTATCTCCTGATCAACCTGCTCCCCTTCGATTCCTTCAGCATTGCCATTGACCGGTGGCAGATTGGAATACTTGTCCTGCACTACCTGGCCCTGGCCACGCCGTTCTTCTTCAGCGGCATGGCGGTCGGTTTGCTGCTGGCAGCATTCCCACAAGAATCGGGAAAGACGTACGCATTCAATCTGCTCGGCTCGGCAACAGGTAGCGCCCTCGCCCTGGCCGCGCCATCTTTCCTCGGCAGCGAAGGAATGGTGACCTTGAGCAGCGCCTTGGCCGCGCTGGCCGCGCTGGCATGTAGTGACGGCTTCGCGAAGCACCCCTGTGGGGTCAGCCGTCCAAAAGCGACTAACCCCTCAGGGGCGCTTCGCGGAGTCGCTTCTACAAACTTCATCCTTTTGCCTTCATCCTTCATCCTTTTCTTTACCCTCCTCGACCTCAGCCTGCGTCTCTCCGGCCAGGTCAGTTTCCCCTGCCTCGAACTGCGCCTTTCGCCCTACAAGAGCCTTTCCTACGCGCTGCAATATCCGGGCGCGGAAGTCATCTACCGCCGCTGGAACGCCTTTTCGCGCGTGGACGTGGTGCGCAGCCCGGGCATCCATTCCCTGCCGGGATTGAGTTACCGCTACCTACAGCCGCTTCCCACGCAGGACGGCCTGCTGGTGGATGGCGACAACCTGAGCGGCATCCTGCCGGCAAACGTCGAGGCGGCTTTCACAGACCACCTCCCCGCCGCCATCGCCTTCCAACTGCGGCCCGCAGCCGATACACTCATCCTCGAGCCGCGCGGCGGCCTGGACATCCTCACTGCGCTGGCTCACGGCGCCAGGCAGGTGACGGCGGTGGAGGTCAATCCGCTCATCGTCGCGGCTGCGCCAGTCTACGCCGACCCGCGCCTGCGCACCGTGATCGAATCCGACCGTAGTTACCTGCGCCGCACGGACGAGCATTTCGATGTTATCCTACTCTCGCTGGCAAGTTCCTACCATCCAGTGCGCTCAGGCGCGTACAGCCTGGCCGAGGATTATCGCTATACAGTCGAGTCATTCACAGATGCGCTGGAGCGGCTAAAATCCGACGGCCTGCTGGTCGTGGCGCGCTGGCTGCAGGACCCACCCAGCGAAGACCTGCGCGCTTTCGCATTGGCCGTGACCGCGCTGGAAAAGACCGGCGGCGACCCGCGCGCTCAAATCGTCGCCTTTCGCGGTTACAACACAGCCACCATTCTGGTGAAAGGCAGCCTGTTTACCCTCGATGAACTCCTGGCTATACGCAGTTTTACCGCCGAGCGCGCCTTCGACCTGACCTACGCGCCGGATATCCGCCCGGAGGAGACCAACCGCTACAATATCTTGCCCGAATCATCCTACTATCAAGCCTATACCGCCCTGTTGGATGCCAGCCCGCGCGCCGCCTTCTATGCCGCATATCCCTACGATGTCACCCCGCCAACCGACGACCATCCCTTCTTCGGGCATTACTTCAAGTGGTCGCAGGCCGGGCAGGTCTGGGCTGAACTGGGCCAGACCTGGCAGCCCTTTGGCGGGGCGGGATACTTCGTCATTCTGGCACTTCTTGCCTTATCAATCCTGCTGGCGGGCGCCTTGATCCTCCTGCCGGTGGCAATCCGTGCCCATCCTTCGCCATCCCAACTTCATCCTTCACCCTTCATACTTCCGCCTTTGCTCTACTTCACCTTCATCGGCCTGGCCTTCATGCTGGTCGAAATCCCCCTCATCCAGCGATTTATTCTTTACCTCGGCCATCCGGCCTACGCGATGAGCGCCGTGATCTTTTCCCTGCTTCTCTTCTCAGCCATGGGAAGCCGCCTGAGCCATCGCATCCCGCTGCGATTAGCCCTTCCCATCCTCATCATCCTGCTCGTCATCACGCCATTCTTGCTTCCCTATATTTTCACGCTTACGCTTGGCCTCCCATTCTTACTGCGACTGGCTCTGACGGCCCTCATCCTCGCCCCGCTCGGCTTCCTGATGGGCATCCCCTTCCCGGCCGGCATCCGCCAGATAGCCATGGAACCCTCAGTCATCGGCCACCCTTTGGCTACCCCTTCGACAGCCCTTCGACAGGCTCAGGGTAGCAGCTCAGGGCACTGGCTCAGGGCAAGTCAGCCATCGGCTATCCCCTGGCTCTGGGCTGTGAACGGCGCAGCCTCGGTGGTGGCCTCGGTGCTGGCAGCCTTGCTGGCGCTCACTTTTGGATTCAGTTGGGTGCTGAGAATCGGCGCGCTGTGCTATGCCAGCGCCTGGCTGGTTTGTCTCTCGGCTGACCGCCATAGGCCTGACGGCAGAGAGAGACCGGATTGCAAAGTCTTCGCGAAGCACCCCCGCGGGGCCTGACCTTGCAACGATGACGGGAGTCGTCGCATTCCAGTATCCATCACGGTCGCGGTGTCGCGGTGGGGCCAGTGGTTATCCCCGCGCCGGTAAAGGGGACAAAGCCAACGCCGCCCATGCTATAGGCCTTCAATTCCCCTTTCTCTTTGACAAATTTCCACAACGTCTGATACCAGCCCGGCGGGCCGATGGGGATGACCAGCCGCCCGCCTTCGGCCAGTTGTTCGGCCAGCGGCGCAGGCAAATGATCCGGCGCGGCAGTGACGATGATGGCATCGAAGGGCGCATACTCCGGCCAGCCGTAATAACCATCCCCCTGCATGGAATGAATCCCGCTATATCCCAATTCCCGCAGGCGCGCCGTGGCGCTGGTGGCCAGTTCGGGGACGATCTCGATAGTGTACACTTCCACGTAGCCCAACTCAGCCAGCACCGCGGCCTGGTAGCCCGAGCCGCTGCCGATTTCCAGCACGCGGTCGCCCGGCTCCAATTCGAGCAGTTCCGTCATCCAGGCCACAATGAAAGGCTGCGAAATGGTCTGGCCGTAACCGATGGGAAGGGCATGATCGTTGTAGGCCTGATCAAGAAATTCCGGCAGGACAAACGCATGGCGCGGCACTGCCCGCATGACGCGCAGAACGTCTGGATCGGTCACACCCTGCGCCTGGATTAGATCCACCAGCCTCATGCGCGCCTGATAGAAAGCAACATCTTCCGGCAGAGAGGGCCTGGGAGTAATCGAGATAGAAGTGGCAGCAAGTGATGCTGTGAGGCTCGGCATCGCGGGCGGTGTGGGAGAAGAGCCGGGCGGCGCCCCACAGGCCGACAGCAGGAACACAATACAGCACACCGAGTAGGTACTGCGTACAAACAATCGCTTTTTCATCCCTAAACCTCGTGCACCAGGTCGTTCAACTCACGCCTGGGTGTAATGCGCGGCTTCTTACCCGCATAACCAATCGGCAGCATTGCCACCGGCGTCAAATCCGGCGGGATTCCGACCGCCTCTCGAACCGCCTCCTCCTCGAAAGCCCCCACCCAAACTGTGGAAAGCCCTAGCGCAGTGGCCGCCAGCATTGCGAATGTGCAGGCAATTGTCGCATCCTGCACCGAATAGAGCCGGACGCCACGCTGCCCGTAGCGCGCCGCCGACCGCGCCGGGTTGGCGCAGAAGACCAGCGTGAGCGGCGCTTCGGCAATAAATTCCTGATCCAGCGCTGCCCTGACCAAAGCTTTC
>JBDRTP010000004.1:0-7066 GCA_043823965.1 Chloroflexota bacterium | reverse complement strand
TTCTGCAATCCCGCTGTACTGGTTCAGCGCCCAGACCTCCGGCGTCACCAGCCATTTTTTGCTTTCCGGCTTGCCGTCTCGCACCGGCGTGCCGCCGATGCTCGCGGCACGAACGGTGTCGTTCTCCTTGTCCGCTTCCCTTGGACTGCTTACCGAGTAGGTGCTGCGCATGGCAGGCAGGTATGCAGGGGAGCAGGCGGCCAGGCTGAAGCGGAGCTCATCCTGCTCATCATCCATTGGCAGGCCAATGACCAATCGTGTTGCATATCCCTGCTTTACCGTCCACAGCCAGGCGGGAAGATAAGCCGGGCGGCGGATGCCCGGCAGCGTGAGCGCCAGGCGGACATGGCTGAGTTCCGGCGCTGCAAAGAACTGGATTTTGGCTTCCCAATCGGGACAGAGAAACGCCCAGGCACGGATATAGGCAAAGAAGTTCGACCAGTCTTTGCCCAGGTTGGTAATCGCGTCGGTCAACCCAAAGCGGCGATCCAGGGACATACGCCCGCCCGGAAAGGTCGGCAGGGTTTCGGGAGCATCGATGCCGGGATGGGTGCGCCGGTATGCGTCCACGTCATCCACGTATCGCTTGGCTTCGTCCAGGATGTCCTCGAAGCCATAGCGTGTCAGGGCGGCTTTGAGCGTTTCGCCGCTCGAAAGGTCTTTTAGAGCCTGCCAGACGGGATTGAAGGGCAGGAGGGCAGGATCAGAGCCAGCCAGCCACCAGCGCGCCGCAGCCGGGCAAAAGGCGTAGAGCAGCGCCGCCAGCAGGGGATGACTGCGCGGGTTGTCCTTGTCTAAAAGAGCCAGACAGAGATCGGTAGTGTACATAGCCAGATCGCATAAGGGATGGTTCGCCACGCGCCCGGACTTTTGTGGAGCGAAGCATTCGTTGGCACGGTGAGCGGCGTTTTAGCGTTCGCGGTGTTTACACTGAGTCTCGGTGCAGGTCGGAACTTGTAGCATGAATGCCACAGGCGCCATAGGAGCTGTGCCAGGGCGGTCAGGACGAATGCTCCAGACATGACGAGCGCGGGCGAAGCACTTGTGTTGAGCCCCGTCGAAACATTCGTTGTCACGGCTTGGGCTTGCGCGGCGGGTGCGAGCCAGAGCAGAGCCATCCATAGTTTGGCATCCCCGCCGCCGATCCAGCCAGCGCGCCAGGCCGCAAACAGCAGCAGACAGGCCAGCCAGGTTTCGAGCGTGCCAGGGCCTGCCCTGAGGAACGAAGGGAAGTTCCAGAGCAGCCCGATCCCCAACAGAGGCAGCGTTACCCAATTGGGGACGCGAGCGTGGTACAGATCGTGAAGGGATACCAGGAGAACCAAGGCGAGCAGCAGTGGATAGAGCATGATGCAATCTTACCTGACATTTTGGCGGGGTGTCGTTTTCGTGTCCGGGCGTCTTGATGTCGAACCGAAATAGTTGTACAATGTGAACAGAAAGGATTGTACAAGATGGACATAACAATCAATCTTGCTGAAGCGCGCCGCAAACTCCCCGAACTGGCCGACCGCGCCGGCGCCGGACAGACATACGTTCTCTCCCGTCGCGGGCGAAAGATCGCCGTCCTGATCGGCGTAGACGAGTACCAACGGTACAAAGCCATTGAACTGCAACAGCGCGAGCGTGATTTCAACGTACTCCTCGCTCCCCCTCCGCCCAACGCGCCGACGGAAGACCAGGCTCGAAGTACAGCCGTGCAGATCGTGCGAAAAGCCCGCACTGAGCGGAGCGAACGTGTTCACAGCCAGCGCGGCCAGAGTAAAGCATGAGAGCGGTGATTGACACCAACGTATATGTCTCCTTCCTGCTGTCCCCGCGGGGAGCGGGAGCATGGCTGATTGCCATGTGGCGTGACAGCCGTTTTGATGTGGTCGTCTCGCCCGCCCTCCATCAGGAACTAGTGGAAGTCATGGAGCGCCCGGAGATCGCGCCCAAGGTGGATGCACAGCGAAGAATAGCTTTGCTTTATCGGTTACGGCACGATGCGCTCTGGGCAGCCGGCAAATTGGATACCGAAGGTGCGCTGGCAGACTCGGATGATGATTTCCTGCTCGGCGCCGCGCTGGAACGTGAAGCGCAATTTATCGTTACCTGGGACGGAAAACTGCTCGAACAGGGAAACTGCCAAGGGGCGCAGATTGTCACGCCAGACCAGTTTATCGCCCTGCTCGTGCGCTCAGGTTAAATGGCATTACGGACAGCCGGAAGTCGGTATTGTGGACATTGTGGACTTTTATCTCCAGCGCGCCGCCCTGCGTTTCCTGGCTGACCCCGGGATTTTTCAGGCGCGCCAGATATTTTGGGCGAAGCCGACCTGGAAGCCCTGCCCGACGATCAGGTACGCTATGACCAAGTGATGGCCCGCTACTTGGGCGGGCAGAACAGCCTGGAGCGTACCAGTCAATTGCTCCATCTCAATTTCTACGAACTGCGAATGCGTCTGGCACGCTTGGGCGCAGAGAACATGGAAGAACTGCGTGAGGAAATCCGCACTGCAAGAGAATGGTCTGAAAAAGAGTGGGCATGACCAACCTGGTCATAACGCTTGCGCCTGCCGGAAGCCAACGCCTTGCTTCAGGACATGATCACCGCCGATTATCGCGCCCCAATTGACGCCCTTGACGCCTTTGGCGACCTGGGCGGCAGATGATTGTGCTCAATTTAAACAAAAAATAGCCCAGCTCGCCGGGCTATTTTTATGCTTGAAGTTTAAGTATGGCACGCCCATTCGACAAGGCTTCGACACCATTCGTGCCGCGAGCACCAGGGGCATCAGCGAAGCGATCCTGTGGACGCCGGTGCGAGACGGCAAGCTCAACCTGGCGGCTCAGGGTGTTCTCGCCTTGTCCGGGCGTCTTGCTTCCAAGGCAGCCAGCAGCCTGACGAAGGCGCTCATATCGCCGCCAATCGGGAAGTGGTTGACGCCTAAACGATGTGCTGCTACAATGCTGCTAATGATAGTTTGGAAAGGAATGACCGATGAAAGCAGGCTATGAGATTAGACGCATTACCCTCCGCGTGCCCTCCCTCCTTCACGAGGAACTTGCTCGAGCCGCGTCGGAAAGGGACTTGTCGTTGAACCAGCTCGCTGTTGATGCTTTAGAGACTTACCTCGTTCAGGAAAAAGGCCACTTCCCTCTCAGGAAATTGAGCGACCTGTTTGCGCCTGCGGCTCAGGCGAAAAGTCTGACTGAGGAAGAACTATTGCGTCATGTCAAAGAAGCCCGGCGTCGCATCTGGCAAGAGCGATACCACCAGGCGGTCGAGGCCGCTCAGAGTTCGTGACATTCATGGAAAGGCTGCGTGTCTTCCCGGATACTGGTGCGTTGGTGGCGATGATCGTCTTTCCTCGCGACCAGCACAATCAAGTCAGCCTGGCCGGAGAAATTCTTCAACTGTATGAACAGGGCACCTTTGACCTGATCCTGAGCCGCGCCATTGTTGATGAACTGGAAGAGGTCATTGATCAGGATTTCCCAAAACTGCGCTCGAATTTCCTGGCGTTCCTCGCCCCATTTACGGATCAACTTAGCCGCTGGCCCACGCCTGAGGAAATACGGGCTGTGTTGCCCGTAGTGACAGATACCGATGACGCACCGATCTTCGCCGCTGCACTGGCCGTAAGGCCAGATATAGATATAGTTCTTTCCAACGATTTTCGCGCTTTCCACACCCTCCAGGCTAAAGTGTTTTGGCAGAAGCATGGGATAGAGGTGGAAAGTCTGTATGGTTTGTTGTGCGTTTTTGGTTTGCGCGAGAGAAAAGAGTAGCTTGACATAATGGTTGCGCAGTCGGCAACCATAAACAGAAACATGACCTATCCCGAACTTAAGGATAGGTCATGTTTTATTTGTGCATAAGACTTACGGCACGCCGGGCCAGCCGATCTGCGCCTGCCCCTCGCTCACACCCCAATAGATCGTTCCGCCCCAATTCCACGAACGACCCCAGGCAGAAGTGCCAACACGGTCGTAGTCGTCCATGCGCCGCAAGGTGAGGTTGTTGTTCCAGTACGCATCCGGGACGCCATTGCCGTCCAGGTCGGCGGCCAGGCTGGGCGGCAACCCCTGCACCTGCGAGGGAAGTATCTCCCCGCCTTGATTGTGGGGATCCCAGGTGTATCTCCAAGTACCGGTAGGTGGTACATAAACGGTGCAATTGCCAGGCGTCCCAGACGGGATGCTTGTGTTGCAATATCGTTCCCATGCACTTGTGCCGTTGTTCCATCGCCAACTATTTCTTCCCGGAACATTCGCACCATCGCAACTATCGCCATCACAGTACCGGATGTACTCGAAGTAAGATAAGTCCCAAAACAAGTGATATGGAGCGCGACCGGAGCCGACAAATACGGGCATGTCCCCCGGCAGTTCGTCCAGGCCGGAGATCGTCCCCGCCAACGGGCCGCCGCCGGCTGCCGGATGCGAGGGCACTTCCCAACAATAGTTTTTCGTCGGGTTGCCCTGTGCCAGAATGATCCTGTTTGTGCTGCGGCAGTAGGCCGAGTTGCCGCGTGTCTCGTATTCGCCAAGCTGTGGGATGTGGACGTATGTCTTCCCAGTCGGGCGCAGGGAAAGCGTCAGGCGGATGCCGGACAGATCGCCCGCGCAGGGAGCGCTGGACGAGCAGCCGGAAGGACTGTGCGCAGCACCTACTCGGTAATAGGACAGCGTGCCGGAGCCGGAATTGGGCTGCAGGAGTGTGCGGAGTGCGGTAGGCCAGCGAACCAGCGAGGCCGGGAAGGGGCGCACGTCCAGATACACTTCGGGGAAAGACACCCGCGCCTGCACGCGCCAGGCGCTGGAGTTGCAGTACACTCCGCCTGGGCCAATCTCGAAGGTGGTACAGGGATTTTCTGGCGGATCAACCGCGGGGGGGCAGGAGCCGGGGACGAGTCGCGGGTCCTGATAAAATATTTCACCGGTGCATTGGTCAAAGATTACCCAATTGAAAAGACAGAAGTCGCCTCGATTTTCAACCAGAACCCATTGCATATTCACGGTCCCCGGCGTGCAGGCTTCGCCTCCACCTCTCCCGCCGCCACCACCACTACAAGTTATTACCGTTTCACCCGGAGGATCCACCCACGTGGTCGTGCACTCATCATCTGCGGAAGCAGCGCCAGGCGCAATGAACATAAACAGCAATGCAAAAAGTAACACTGTTGCAAGGAATTTCCATCTCACGGGGACCTCCTTACTTCTTCAATATTTTGTCTAAAGAAGCCACAAAGGAATCCATCATGGACTTCTGATCATCTATACCCAGGGATTGCCAGTCCAGCGGCAGTTCGCGCATGGTAATTCCATAAGTCTGCTCGACCCAATCCTCATCCCAGACGGCTACACCGTGAGCCGCAGCCAGGAAGGTGCGATCTTCGGATATATCGCTCAGTCCAGCCAGGGGATAAGTTGTCTTTTTATGGCCAAGGTAAACCCATGCGCCATTTCCGGCATAGCCAAACTGGTCAAACCCACGCCATCCGCCATAATCGGAATGGGCGGCAAATCGTTTCGAACCCCATTCGCCGACAAACCACTCCCCTTCCGTATCTCCGCTCAGCACGCACATGACTGGATAATCACCCCATTCCTCCACCTGATTGCCGACGATGGAACGGGTACGATAGCAGCCCCGCATAGTATAAATCACCGCTGGCCTACCGTCCGGCCTAATTCTCCAAAAGTGCACCTCTGGGATGAAGGACAGAGCTGGCCAGGCCACGGTCGCTTCCATCGGTCCCTTACTGAAGTCGGTCATGATCTTCATCTTGTATACTGGCTTGAAAGGCATTTCGGCAAAGCCGAGCGCCTCTGCCGCCTCGTTCCCACTGTAGCCCATGCTCGAAGCCAACAGCACCCAAGCCGCCGTCCGTTCCAAACCTTCATAGACGCAGGCCGGTCCGATCTTGTGCAGGTTGCCGTCGTAACCAGGGTGTGGGTAGCTGAACGTCCAATCCGAGGGGTTGGTCGGGCAGGGCGCTGCCCTGAGCTCGTCGAAGGGTTCGGGCGTGGCAGTGGGGGTAGCGGTCGGGGGGATGGAAGTTGGGGTCGGCTCCCAGACCACCGGCCTCGCCGGGGCGTTGACCACCGCCATCATCTGCGCCCGCTGCCAGAGGGCGTAGACTACAACCAGTCCCATGAAGATCACGATGAGAATGGCTGCTTTGAGATACGAGCGCAGGTGGCGCTTGCCGGCGAGGTCGCGGTAAAAGAAATTGTCATCCATTTTTGTTTTCTCCTTTTTCCTGCCGAGTAGGCGCTGCCCTGAGTTCATCGAAGGGTGCTGTGCAGTTTGGTGAGTTTTGGTTTCTTCTCGTGACACCGTTCGTGCCGCCCTGGCCTGGCCGCCAGGACAGGCGAACACCGGCGGCATCAGCGAAGCGACCGCGTAGCGTGTGGACGCCGGTGCGAGACGGCAACGAATGCTCCGCGCCGGAGTGCAGCAGTGTGTATTGCAGCGCAATATCCATCAGCCGGACGAATTCTGCGTGCGACTGAGGCATTGGCAGCCCCAGGCGAGAATATCGAACCAGGCTTTGCGCTCGGCACGATACACATGGTAGTTTACGTATCCAGTACGGGACAAAACCTACTTGCACTCATTCATGAGTAAATTGGTAAGAGGAAGGAGAAAACCCTGCCCTGCCTGCGCCAGTGCCGCCCTGGCCTGCCTGGCCGCCACCTTCGGCAGGCAGGCACAGGTGAGGCACGAAGGGCCTGCCCTGAGGCACGAAGGGTCACTGGTCGCCGCGCGTTACACCGTTTGCCATGTAGCCGATGGCTCTCACGGTAATCCATTGCCTGGGCAGCAGGTAGCCGGTGGATTGCACCAGGGCGGTCACGCGGCAGCCGGGGCGTCCCTGGAAACGACCGCAGGAAACGCCGCCGTAGCGAACATGGGATGGGGCTTGCATGCGGAAATATCTTTCTGCAATCGCGGCCCCCTCCCCGGTCGAGTATATTTCGCCGCTTGGCCGCACGGCGATCTCCTGCGCCCCGGCGTGGGCGGCCAGGTCAGCGATGGCAACCGCCTCCTGCACCTGGGCGTTGGTGGTCATGTA
>JBDRTP010000003.1:0-11535 GCA_043823965.1 Chloroflexota bacterium | reverse complement strand
GGTCAGGGTGATCTGGGCGACGGTTCCGGAGCCGTTGACCGCCTCACCTGGCTCGACCTTGCTGACGGCGACTTTGCGTTCGGTTGCGAGGTGGGTCAGGAAGGCGCGGATCCTTCGACAGGCTCAGGACAGCGTTTCATCTTCGCCCCTGTCCTTGGGTGGCATTTTTGGTGGAAGAGGATGTCGCGTTTGCCTGCACTTGCGCAGGTACAAGTGATCCAGTCCACGCCGAAGGCCTACTCGGTAGGTTTGTTCGGTGCGGTAGGAGTAGTCCCGCCGAGTAGGCCTTCGGCAAGGGGATGCTACGCGATGCCTGGTGCGTAACACGTCGCGCACCCTTCGACAGGCTCACCTGTGCCTGCGTCAGGTGCAGGCAGGGCAGGCTTGATCCAGCAGTTTTTTGGGTTCGGGCATTGCATTTTCTCCGAGGTTTATGCTAAAATAGAGTTAGGCGTTCACTCTATTGTAACCCATTGCGGCCTAATGCCCAATTGAATTTAGGATGTCAGGCTGCCTGAAAGCCGCCCATAAGCCGTTAGGACGCCAAACGGCGGGTGAATGCATCGTTGGGTGGCGCGAGGCCAAGAGAGAAGAGCCGTATGAGAACAAAATTAATTGGCTTACTTCTGATATTCTTCATGGTGGTCACATTGGAAGGACACCAGGTAGGATTGGCGATTGATGCCCCGTCAGCGACAAGTGGCGAAAAGATTTCAGCACGCACAATGATTCGGTATCGCATTTCTACTCACTCCTTCTTGGGACAGCACCCCGTCATCTCTGAACGTCTCCATCTCTCACCATAGTTCTGAGTAACCGAACACACTGCATCAGGTAATTCTCGCTTCAGTCATCCAGGTCACGGGAGGCATCTTGATGTTTATTGTGCAGCGCAACCCATCGAAATAACCTGGCTTTCCCAGCGGTGCCAGGGGCCGTAGTGTTTCTCCCGAAGGCCTACTCGGCAGGTTTGAGGCTTTTTCGCTACAATGACATGCCTTGAACATGACATGTTGCCAGCCAAGATACCCCGGATAGCAACCTGCAGGAGGATGGCTGAGCAGTTACGAAAACAGTACAAATGAAACAAGAATGAGCCGGCCCACAGACCTTACAGATCCCACGGATAGATCATTTTCTCCTCTTGCGGCTCTCCATACAGGCTTATCATTCGATAGTCACTTTCTTCTGTTTGCTCTTCTCCTGATGAAGTTCCGCGGGCGAAATTACGCAGCACCGCAGGCACACTGCGGGGGAA
This sequence comes from Chloroflexota bacterium, assembly GCA_043823965.1. Classification (GTDB taxonomy): domain Bacteria; phylum Chloroflexota; class Anaerolineae; order Anaerolineales; family Villigracilaceae; genus CG2-30-58-95. The sequence continues at coordinate 10,277 of JBDRTP010000003.1, read as the reverse complement.
ATGCGTCTTCACTTCCACGGGCAAAGGCCCGCCCGGCCGCTTGATCACGAAGTTTATCTCTTTCTTGTCCTGCGTCCGCCAGTAAAAGACCTGGTCGGTACCGTACTGCTTGACCATTTCCGCAAAGAGGCTGGTCTCGAAGACCGCTCCCAGCAACTCCTTCTGCAAACGCTTGAGCCAAAGCATTTGCATCAGGCCGGTATCGTAGAAAAAGACCTTGGGTGTCTTGGTCAGTTCCGAGCGCATGTTCCGGCTGAATGGCCGCACCCGCCGGATGATGTACGTCTGTTCGAGTAAGAACAGATACCGTTCAATGGTCTGATAGGCGAGGCCACAGGAATTCGAGAGCTCAGAGACGTTCAACAGGTTGCCGCTTTGCGCTGCCAGCATCTCAAGCAAGCGGTTGAATTTCGTGATGTCCTTGATTTCAGCCAGATCACGGATGTCCTTGCGGATATAGGTGTCAATGATCTGCTGCAAGTAGCGTTCCTTCATGTCAACTTCGGCAGTGAGCACAATCTTCGGATACCCACCATACAGGGCGAACTCTTCGTAAAGAGATTGCAGGTCGAGAACCTTCTTTGCAGTTAGCCGCGTCCCTTCGACAAACGGCACGCCTCTGAAAAGCAGAAACTCACGAAAAGAAAGTGGATAGATCTCAAAGTTCACCGTCCTGCCGACCAGTGAGTCACTGAACTTGCTTTTCATCTCGAAACTGGATGAGCCGGAGACGATCGGTTTGAGATAGCGATGATGGTCGGCCAGGAGTTTCAGGAACGGCGAGGGATTGGCCAGATATTGGATCTCGTCAATCAATACGAAGAGCTTCTTGTCTTCCCGTATGAAACCTGGCAAATCCAGACCTTCCTCGCGCAAATACGTGAGGAACTCGTCCACGCCCTGATCGAGGATGGCTGTCAGGCGACTGTCTTCCAGGTCAATGTAAAACGTATTTTCTCCTCGCTCCTGAAGCTGGTCTTGCAAGTACATCAGGATGGACGTTTTCCCAACCTGGCGGGCGCCATGCACGACAATGATGTCGTCTGTGTACAGGTAACGGGCGATATTGTCAATCACCAGCCGGTTGAAGAGCGGTTTGTCCATGGCTTACCTCCAAAGAAGTTGACAGGCAACCTAATTTTATATCAAATAATTTTATAAGTCAACTAATAATATTATCGAAATCCCCCAGCATCTTGGCCGTGGTTTGCTCTTTGAGCCGTTTGGATTTCCAGAAGTTTTCATCCAAACGACGTATCTCACGCCTTGTGTGAACCAGCAAACCGCCTGACGTCTGTGGGTAATCAGCCAGGAAAGCTCGAACAGTCGGGCCAAGACCCGGTCGTCATCCTCGCTCCAAGAGGTTTTTGAGGAAACGAACACAACAGCCTTTTCGGCCCCAAATTCTTCGAAAAGGATTTTTGGCAGTACCGCAGTGAGTTTTGCGGTACTGCGATTTATTATCATTGGCGCGCAGGTTTGCACTGAGCAGAGGCGAAGTGTCGAGAGACATTAGCGAACTCCTTTGAAGATGGGGGTATGAAAACGAGGCTATTTTGTGTATACTAAAATTGTAATCCGATACGAGGAGGTGTGGAATGTTTCAAAATATCCTGCTGGCTGTGGATGGGTCGCCTCACGCATTGCGCGCCGCTCAGGTGGCTGCCGGGTTGGCGCGCCAATTCGGCGCTGACTTGCGGGTCATCACGGCTTTTGACCCCGTTCCGACATATCTTGGCGAGCCGAACCTGCAACATGCTATTTCGGCCCGCATGAAGGAAGCCGAGGCAGTTTTGCACATGGCGCTTCAGGCTGTCGGGAGCATACCGGGAGAACTTCGCAGCGATTTGCTGGAAGGCCCGGCGGCGGAGGCTATTCTGGCGGTGGCGCGCACGCGGCAAAACGATTTAATTATCATTGGCGCGCGCGGCCTCGGGACGCTGGATATGCTGCTGGGCAGTCAGAGCCAAAAAGTGTTGAGCCACGCGTCCTGCCCGGTTTTGGTCGTCCGATGCGCAGCACCTACTCGGTAGTTGGGTGGTCGGGTGGTCGCGCCGACCCACAGGGTGCTTCGCGAAGGCCTACCCGGTAGTCCACTGATCACTGGTCACTTCCCCGGGCCAATGCTTCCGCCTGCCGAAATTCTTCGGGCGTGTTGAGATTCCAAAAAACCAGGCCGTGCGGGTCGTAGTGCGCTGTCTCTTCGGGTGTGAGCGCTCGCACCTTCACTTGCGGGAACCAGGCAATGAGTTTCCACGCGCCTCCATCCAATGCAGATAGGACGGCTGGCAGGCAGGTCGCGCGGCGATAGATGGCGTGCAGCGGCTCCAAGCCCGAGGTTGTAGAGGGAATGACTACGTCTGCGCCCGATTCAACCAGCAGGTCACGTTCATATTCGAAGAGCGCGCGGCTGGCGAAGGGCATGTCGCAGGCGGCGACGGCCACCAGCGGCTGGCTGGCGGAGGCGAGCACAGTGTAGAGTCCGCCCAGGGCGCCGCGACCCGGCTGGAGGTCCGTAACGAGCGGCAAGTCCAGGAAAGCATAGTCCGCCGGGTGATTGGTGGTTATAATGACCTCGTCGGCTAAATTTGTGAGGTGTTCGACCACCTGGAGGATCAACGGACGACCCAGGAAAGGCATGAGGGCTTTGTCGCGTCCCATGCGCCGGGATGCGCCGCCAGCTTGTATTGCAAGAGTTAGCATAGTTGTGTATTATAAAGGATGAAGACGAATAGCAGATGGCTGATTGTTGAAGGCAGGCTGAGATGGTAGCATTGGCGAAGATACTGGACAACTTGACGATTGAGGGGGAACTTTACGAGAAGCAGGAAGACGGCGCAGTGCGCTGCACGGCTTGCGGCCACCGCTGCCTCATTCGGGAAGGTAGACGCGGGATTTGCCAGGTGCGCTTCAACCAGGGCGGCAAGCTGCGCGTCCCGTGGGGTTACGTGGCCGGCCTGCAAGCCGACCCGATCGAGAAAAAGCCGTTTTATCATTTATTTCCCGGAAGCACTGCATTAACCTTCGGGATGCTGGGCTGTAACTTTCATTGCCCCTTTTGCCAAAATTGGCTCTCCTCCCAGGCGCTGCGCGATCCAGAAGCGGGTGTATCCATCAATTCCATTCGCGAGATCACTCCGCAGCAAGTCGTGGCTTATGGACAGCGGATGGGTGCGGAGGTGGTCGCTTCTTCCTATAACGAGCCGCTCATCACCAGCGAGTGGGCGGTGGCGATTTTCAAAGAAGCGGTCGCGGCCGGGATGAAGTGTGTCTATATTTCCAATGGAAATGCCACACCTGAGGTACTGGAGTATCTGCGCCCATATCTATCTGGCTACAAGATTGATTTGAAGTCCATGCAGGATAAAAATTACCGGCGGCTGGGCGGGGTTCTGAAAAATGTGTTGGATACCATCCAGCGGGCGCGCGGCATGGGTCTTTGGGTGGAAGTGGTGACGCTGGTCGTGCCCGGTTTCAACGACAGCAACGAGGAGCTATGGGAAGCGGCGCGCTTTTTGGCCGGGGTTTCGGCGGATATTCCCTGGCATGTGACGGCTTTTCACCAGGATTACAAAATGAACGCGCCGGATAATACCCCACCCCGCACATTGCTGCGGGCAGCGGATATCGGACGTGAGGCCGGCCTGCGCTACGTGTATGCTGGCAACCTGCCGGGACGGGTGGAGGGTTACGAGGATACAGTCTGCTCGAAATGTAACCACCCTCTGATCCGGCGTTTGGCCTACACCATCACGGATTACCAGATCACCGCGCAAGGCACTTGTCCGAAGTGCGGCGCGCCGGTGGCTGGTGTATGGTCTTCGAATCCGGCGGAGGTGAATCTGCGCAGCCCCGGCATTCCGCGGGTCACATTTTAGTAAATTTGCTGTTATAATGTAGCCTCATATGGGCAGAAGGTGACAGTCACCTGTATGCCAGGTGACTGTCACCTTTCTACAAAGGAGGTGGTCTACTGTCAGGTTGTGATAACAATGTTTTATCCGCTCGCTAACCAAAACCCCTAACAATCTCTTTGTAGGAGGAGAGAAACATGAAACGAACACTTTATCTACTGTTTTCGCTGGTCGTTCTGGCCAGCATGGTGCTGACAGCCTGTGCTCCCAAGCCCCCTGTGCCGGCCACGGCTCCACCAGCAGCGACTCAACCCCCCGCTGAGCCAGTTACGTTCATCTTCGGTCGAGGTGGCGACTCGGTCCAACTGGACCCTGCCATCGTTACCGATGGTGAGTCCTTCCGGGTGACCGGGCAAGTCCTGGAGCCGCTCTACCAGTACGAGCATGGCAGCACCAAGCCGATCCCGGCCCTGGCAGAATCGTGTAATGCAAATGCTGAGGCCACTGAATGGACCTGTGCGCTTCGCCAGGGAGTCAAATTCCACGATGGGACTGACTTCAACGCCGACGCTGTAATCTTCAACTTCGAGCGCTGGCGCTTCACCACCAATCCCTATCACTTCGCAAGCCAGGTATTCGAATACTATGAATACATGTTTTTTGGATTTGACGATGATAGCGTCATCACTTCAGTCGAGAAGATCGATGACTACACAGTCAAGTTCGTTTTGAGCTCACCGTTGGCTCCGTTCCTGGCAAACCTGGCGATGGACATGTTCGCCATCTCCAGTCCAGCAGCCATCGAAGCGGCTGGCGAAGGCTACGGTATGCCCGCTGTGGGCGCTGTGGGCACTGGCCCGTTCAAGTTCGTGGAATGGGTAGAAGGTGACCACATCACTGTGGCAGCCAATGACGACTACTGGGGCGGCCGCCCGAAGGTCGACCAGGTCATCTTCCGGGTGATCCCGGATGACTCGGCACGCTTCCTGGCGCTCAAGGCTGGCGATATCCATGGTTTGGAGCAGGCAGTGGTTGAGGATCTGGCTGCCGCCGAGGCCGATGAGAATCTGTATGTCCTTACCCGCCCAGCACTGAACACCGGCTACCTGGCCTTCAACTATCGCATCCTGGAATTCCAGGATGTTAGAGTGCGCAAGGCTGTGGCTCACGCTATCAACCGCGCAGGCCTGGTTGAGAACTTCTACGGTGACTATGGCGAAGTGGCCAAAAACTTCCTGCCGCCGCTGGTCTGGGGTCACAACGATGCCATCGAGGATTGGACCTACGATCCCGCGCTCTCCATGCAACTCTTAGCTGACGCGGGTTATCCGGACGGTCTGAGCGAAGTGACCGTTGCAGAGGATATCAAGGACGCCGAGGGCAATGTTGTTTATACAGCTGGCGACAAGATCCCGTTGAAGCTGTACTATATGCCGGTAACGCGTTTCTACTATCCCAGCCCGAAGGAAATCGGCGAGGCTATGGCGGCTGAACTGGCCAAAGCCGGAATCAATGCTGAGCTTCACCTGGAAGGTGACTGGCCTACCTATCTGGGTGCACGGCGCAATGGCCTGTTGGTTGGTCTGTACATGCTTGGCTGGGGTGGCGATAACGGCGACCCCGATAACTTCCACAACTACTTCTTTGGTGGTCTTAGTGCGGCTGACGAAATCAAAGAGCCTGATCCGCGCGAGGGTTTCTACGCCAACCAAGAAGTTGCTGGATTGCTGTATCAAGCTGCTGTCAATCCCAGCCAAGCAGAGCGTGAAGCGATCTATAAGAATGTCGAACAGTTGTTGCACGACGCTGTAGCTCGTCTCTGGATCGCCCACAACAACACACCATTGATCTTCTCTTCAATGGTTACAGGCTATATCTCACAACCGGTCGGCGCTGACTACTTCGAGTTCACAGAGTTTGTGCCCTAGCCTCAAAATTTACCCATGGCTGAATCCTAATGGATATCAGTTCATGATGTGAAGGTTTCACGGGGGGGCGGAATAACTCCGCCCCCCCGTTGGTATAAGTTGAGAAGGAGGCACCCTTGGGCAGGTACATCATTCGCAGACTTATCTCAGTCTTGCCCACACTTATCGGCGTGACTTTTGTTATCTTTATGTTCCAACGCCTGATTCCTGGGGATCCGGCTGTTGCCATGCTGGGGGAACATGCGACTCAAGAGAACGTAGAGCGCATCCGCGAGCAGTTTGGTTTGAATCGCCCTCTCTTTCTGGACAGGGAGGCGCTGGTACAGGGAGATTTGCCTGGATTCTTTAACAGCCAATATATCCGTTACCTGGGTCGCCTGGTTCGTTTTGATTTGGGCAATTCTATTCACCGACGCATTCCGGTCGCTGAAACACTGATGCTGCGTTTTCCGGCGACGGTTGAACTTGCGTTCCTGTCTATGCTTATTGCCATCATTATCGGGTTGCCAGTTGGGATCGCTTCGGCTGCACGACGCAATTCCGTTATAGATGGCGTTACCATGATTGGTTCTCTGGTTGGGGTTTCCATGCCCATCTTCTGGTTAGGCTTGATGGAGATCATGCTCTTTGCGGTTTTCCTTAAATGGTTGCCGGCTGGAGGACGGTTGAGCAGTGGTGTTGAAGTCGAGACAATCACTCACCTGATCCTGGTTGATAGCCTGCTCACCGGTAATATCAAGGCATTTATCGATGCTTTACAGCATATTATTATGCCAGCTATGGCTCTGGCGACAATCCCAATGGCCATCATTGCCCGAATGACCCGTTCAAGCATGCTGGATGTGCTGCAAGAGGATTACATCCGGACTGCCAGGGCGAAGGGGCTTGTTGAGCGTGTGGTTCTTTTCCGCCATGCACTCAAGAATGCTTTTTTGCCCGTCATCACGATCATCGGCCTTCAGGCGGGCACTCTTCTGGCGGGCGCAGTTTTAACCGAAACGATATTTTCCTGGCCCGGGATTGGTAAGTGGGTGTACGATTCTATTTTGGGAAGGGACTACCCGATCGTGCAGGGTGGAACCTTGCTAATCGCAATCATCTTTTTGTTTATCAACCTTCTCGTGGATATCTCTTATGCGTGGTTGGATCCACGCATCCATTATGATTGAGGAGAAACATGGCAGAAAGCACACCTGAAGATATTGGTGTTCTCGATTTTGCGGTGCGCGAGCATCGATCTTTGTGGTTGGATGCGTGGCGCCGCTTGATTTCGAGCAATACAGCCAGGATGGGTATGTTTGTTGTGGGAGTGTTTGTCTTGTCTGCTGTGTTGGCTCACTTTTTCTGGAAATACGATGCCAAGACAGATCTTGATTACTCTTTGAAACTTAAACCCCCCAACCTGGTTGCAACCGAGGAAATAAAATCGATCCACCCATTTGGAACCGACAAGTTGGGCAGGGATATCTTTCGACGTACAGTGCATGGGGGATGGAACTCATTGAGGGTGGGTATCGTGGCTGTCGGCATCTCACTTTTCGTCGGTGGTCTGTTGGGCTTGTTGGCTGGTTTCTACGAGAGCATACAGATTACTTACTGGGAACGAATTTTTCTTATGGGGTTGATCGGTTTATCTCTGGGCTCCTTATCGGCCTGGATCGCGGCACAGCCTGTTCAGGCAATTTTGTTTATGGGTTTGGGAGTTGTCTCGGTCCTTTTCAGTAATCTATGGGCTGGTAAAACCAGCCGTACAGTTCTGTTTACCGGGTCTGGGTTGCTACTGGGGGCTGGACCCGGATTATTGGTTGGCCCTCTGGTAGCAGTTGTGTGTGGTCTATGGGGGATCATCGTCGGAGCGGTCGTGTCGCTGCCTCTGGGTGGGCGGCTATTCTCCAATATCGTCATGCGGTTGATGGATATCATCCTGTCGTTCCCCAGCTATTTATTGGCGATAGCGATCGTGGCTTTTCTGGGACCTGGTCTTGAGAAGGGAATGATTGCTATCGGCGTAGTGGGTATCCCAGTGTATGCCCGCCTGGCACGCTCAGCGGTGCTTTCGGTAATTCAGAAAGAGTACATCCTTGCAGCGCAATCGGTGGGAGAGGCGCACGGACGCATCATATTTCGGTACATCTTCCCAAATATCCTATCCCCGATCATTGTGCAAACAACGATGGGCCTGGCTAGCGCGATTCTTTCAGCGGCCGCGTTGGGCTTTCTCGGATTAGGGGCTATCCCCCCGGAGGCGGAATGGGGTGCTATGCTGGGCGATAGCTACCGGTATCTGACAAGTGGTGCCTGGTGGGCGGTGCTGTACCCCGGATTGGCAATCATGTTGAGCGTCCTGGGGTTCAATCTCTTAGGTGATGGTCTGCGCGATGCGTTGGACCCGAAGTTGCGCATATAACCCGGGATTTTGACAAGTATTTTCCCAAAAATAGGATCACTCAGGATTTTTACTGAGGAGCAAAATGGAACCTTTGCTTAAAATCAAGAACCTGAAAACACGTTTTCACACAGAAGATGGGATCGTTAATGCCGTTAATGGAGTCTCCTATTCCATGGATGCAGGAGAAATCCTGGGCGTAGTCGGTGAAAGTGGCTGTGGTAAGAGTGTCCATGCGCTATCCATTATGCGTCTGATCCCCTGTCCACCGGGAAATATCGAAAGCGGTGAGGTTTGGTTGGATGACCGGGACCTATTAAAAATAAGCGAGGCAGAGATGCGACATGTCCGTGGGGCGGAAATCGCGATGGTCTTCCAGGATCCGATGACCTCGCTCAATCCTGTCTACACGGTGGGCTTTCAGATCACGGAAGCGCTGATGTTGCACAAAAACATAGATAAGTTAGAGGCAAGAGAACGAGCAAGAGAGCTTCTAACCCTGGTTGGGATAGCTGAAGCAAAGAAAAGGTTGGACAATTACCCGCACCAATTTTCTGGTGGGATGCGGCAGCGAGCGATGATTGCCATGGCGCTCTCCTGCGAACCAAGATTGTTGATTGCCGATGAGCCAACTACGGCTCTTGACGTCACTATTCAGGCTCAGATTATCGATCTGGTGGTACGGTTACAGGACCAGCTGGGCATGGCAGTGATGTGGATCACCCACGATCTGGGGGTCGTTGCTGAACTGGCGCATAAAATCAATGTGATGTATGCCGGCTACATTATCGAACGGGGTGATACCGGGGACATTTACAAGCGCACGCGGCATCCATACACCATGGGCTTATTAGGATCGCTGCCCCGTTTGGACGAGGCTCCGGGTACCAAACTAATATCTATCCCTGGTCTTCCGCCCGATCTGGTTGCATTGCCGAAGGGGTGTCCTTTTTACGCACGTTGTACCTACCGCGTAGGACAGTGTTTGGAAGAGATGCCACCACTCGTGGAGGCAGATGGTAAAGAACATACCGTGGCATGTTGGCGATGGGACACATTGCAGGGAGGGTTGCGTGATGACGGTTGAGAAACCTATCCTGGTGCAGGTCCGTGCCCTTAAGAAGTATTTTCCGATTTATGAAGGAGTTATCCTACAACGGCATGTCAACGACGTCAAAGCTGTCGATGGGGTCAGCTTCGATGTCTATCATGGTGAAACACTCGGTTTGGTCGGAGAGACGGGATGTGGAAAAACCACTGTAGGCCGGACATTGTTACGGTTGTACGAACCTACCGAGGGGCAAATCCTCTTTGATGGTGTGGACCTTGCAACACTCCAGGAAAGTTCGTTACGCCATGTCCGGCGACGAATGCAGATGATTTTCCAGGACCCATATGCATCCCTAAACCCGCGGATGACCGTCGGTTCCATCATTTCTGCCCCACTCGATGTGCACAGCTCTGCTCGTGGCAAGGAGAAACGGGATCGTGTGCAAGAACTTCTAAAGATAGTGGGATTGAACCCTGATTTCGTCAACCGTTATCCACATGAGTTCTCTGGGGGACAGCGTCAGCGTATTGGCATCGCCCGTGCTCTGGCGCTCAATCCAGATCTGGTCATCTGTGACGAGCCTATCTCCTCTTTAGACGTCTCCATTCAGGCTCAGGTGGTCAACCTGCTGGAAGAACTTCAGGACCGCCTGGGTTTGACCTATATCTTCATTGCCCATGATCTGAGTATGGTGCGCCATATCAGCGACCGTATGGCAGTGATGTACCTGGGCAAGATCGTCGAGCTGGCTGATCGGAATGAGATCTATCTGAAACCACTCCACCCGTACACCCAGGCGCTGATGTCAGCCGTCCCCGTTCCCGACCCGGATGTTACCAAAAAACGCAAGCGCATCATCCTGGTGGGGGATATCCCCAGCCCAGTCAATCCACCTATTGGCTGCAATTTCAACACCCGCTGTCCGGTCGCGACCGATCGCTGTTACGTGGAGGAGCCACCCTATGAGGAGTTGGTACCGGGTCACTTCGTGGCGTGTCACTACGCCGACCAAAACTTGAAGTAGACATATCTTTGGAGAGGTTAGAAAAAACGTAGCT
>JBDRTP010000002.1:0-3339 GCA_043823965.1 Chloroflexota bacterium | reverse complement strand
TCCAGCGTCGGGGGGACGGGACGCGCCTCGGTCAGCGAACCGGTGCGGGCGGGGATGGCGTCCTGCAAACGCGCGATAACGGATTCAGCTTGGGAGGCGGTCACGCGCAGGTGTAGTTTGTCGCCAAAAGCCTGAACATTTTCCACATCTTTATCTTCGGCGGCGATTTTTTTCAATAACGGGAGCGGCGTGCCGCGCAGTTCAAGGATGCGGCCGACGAGGCTGGCGCGCAACTCGGAGGGCGTGCCTTCGGCGATCAGGTGGCCGACGCGCATGAAGCCGACGCGGTTGCAGCGGGCGGCTTCGTCCATGTAGGGGGTGGTCAGGAGGACGGCGACCTGACCCCCCTCACCCCTAACCCCTCTCTCCCCTTCGCTCACGCTCAAGGTGGGAGAGGGGGATACAAGCCGAATGAGCAACTGCCAGAAATCCTGGCGGGTGACGGGGTCTACGCCGGTGGTGGGCTCGTCGAGCAGCAGGGCGCGCGGGCGGGTGACGAGGGCGGAGGCCAGGCCGAGTTTCTGTCTCATGCCTCCTGAGAGTTGACCGGCGCGGCGGTCTTTGAAATCGGCCAGGCCGACGAATTCGAGGATCTCCATGCAGCGCGGCAGCCACTCATCCGCCTTGAGGCCGCGCACTTCGGCGAAAAAGCGGATGTTTTCCAGCACGGTCAGGTCTTCGTAGAGCGAGAAGCGCTGCGAGAGATAGCCGATCTGGGCACGCGCCTGTTCAACCTGTTTCACCAGCGAATAGCCGCAGATGGTAGTCTCACCGGAATCGGGTTTGAGCGCGCCGACGAGAAGCCGAAGCGTGGTGGTCTTGCCGGCGCCATCGGAGCCGACCAGGCCGTAGATTTCGCCAGCTTTCACTCGTAAAGAAACGTCCTCTACGGCGTGAGTATGGCCGAATGATTTGAAAAGATGGGATGCGTCAATCATTGTCAAATGTCAAAAGTCAAAGGTCGAAGGTTAAAGGTCAAAGGTCGAAGGTCAAAAGTCACATATCAAAAGTCGTATGCTGAAAGTCAGCCTTGGTATTCGGGGGAATCTTCGGAGATGCGACGCGGGCGAGGATTCGCTTCCAGGTATGCAATGAACTTGGCAATCTGACGGGCGCATTTTTCAGCCAGAGCAAACGCCTCTTTGAATTTTTCTTCGGTGATGTAGCCTTGATCCAAAGCAATATAGAGCTGTGAGCGTATCTCACCGGCAGATGCCCTGGCCATTCCAAGAAAGTTGATGAATTGCGAATCGGTGCGGCTCTCGAAGCCTTCAGCGATATTGCTCATCACAGATACAACGGCGCGGCGAATCTGGTCCTTCAATCCGAAGTCTCGATTGAAACCAGTCTGGTTGGTGAGGCCATACACCAGATTGGTAAGTTGCCTTGCCGTTTGCCAGGCTTGAATATCTTCAAAGCGAGTGATTGCGGTCATAGTATGCTCCTAATTTAACAGACATTCGACTTTTGACATTTGACATTTGACGTTCGACGTTCGACATTCGACATTCGACATTTGACATTCGACATTTGACATCACTTAAAAACCACATCCGCCGGCATCCCAGGCTTGAGTTTGCCTTGCGGGTCTTCGACTTTCAGCCGGATGGCAAAAACTGTGGATTTGCGCCCTTCGACGGTCTGGACGTTGCGGGGCGTAAATTCGGCTTTATCGGAGATGTGAATGACGCTGGCTGTGAAGGTAATGCCGGGGAAGGAATCCACCGAAACTTCGACGGTCTGGCCGAGCGAGATTTCGCCGTAGCGGTCTTCGGGGATGTAGACGGTGATGGACAGGTTGTCGAGGCGGACGAGGGTCAACGCGGACGAGCCGGGAGCGACCACTTCGCCGGGCTGGATAATGCGCGTCAGCACTACGCCATCCGCGGGGGCGGTAACGGTTAGTTTGCCTATCTGTGCGTCAATCAGTGCCAACTGTGCTTCGGCCTGAGCGACAGCAATCTGTGCCTGGTATGCGGCGGCTTCGGCCTGGTGGACGGCGGCCTGGGCAGCAGCCACTCTGGGTGAGTAATCACCCGTTTGAAGGAGAGCCAGGCGGTCGCGAGCGGCGTCATAGCGTTCCTGCGCCACCGACAGTTCGGCGCGGGCAGTGATGATATTTTTGGCGGCGTCGGCATCGGTCAGATCATCGTAATCCGTTTGCGCATCCTCTAGTTCGGTTTTTGTTGTGTCGTAGGCGTCCTGCGCGGCGGATTTAAGGTCTGCGTTATCGCGGGCAAGGCTGGCGCGGTCAAGTACATCTTTCGCAACCACAAAGGCGGCTTTGGCGTTGATGAGGCGCGCCTCGGCAGTGATGAAACCGGCGCTGGCCGGGTCTTGTGGGAGCGTTTTCAGTTTCGTCTGGGCGGCGTCGCGGGCGGATTTGGCCGCCTCCACTGCGCTCTGCGCGGCGGTGATCTCTTCTTCACGCGTAAAGTACCAGCCGGGCAATGTGTACTCGCTCGGATTGGCGGCGCGCCAGCCCGCGGTGCGCGCCGCGGCGGCTTCGGCGTGGGCGGCGGTCAGGGTCAGCTCGTACTGGGCGCGGGCAGTGTCTAGGGCGGCGCTGGCTATTGAAGCGGCGGCACGCGCCGTGTCCAGACCGGCAGCGGCCACGTCACGCTGGGCCGAAAGCAGCCTCCCGTCGAGGCGAAAAAGTACCTCACCGGCCTTGACCAGGTCGCCTTCGTCCACAAGAACCTCGGTGACTTTACCGGAAAGTTCGGGCGAGAGGGTGATTTCGACGGCCTCGATGGTGCCGGAGGCGGTCAGCGCGCTGTTGTCGGTTTTCATGTTTTCGATGATGAAGTAAGCGCCGATGATGACGACCAGCACGATGACGATAATCACGGGAATGGGAGGGCGTTTATGAGACATAGGAGGCTCCTTGAGGGATGAGTGATACGGGTTGCGTGGTGCGTGATAAGTGATGAGTGATGAGTGATTCATCGATTCATTGAATCGCTGACTCGCTGAATCGCCGACTCGCTGAATCGCTGACTCGCTGAATCGCTGACTCGCTGACTCGCTGACTCGCTGAATCGCCGACTCGCTGAATCGCCGACTCGCTGACTCGTTGAATCAATCCAACCGTTTGCGGAAGCGCAGGGCGGCGGCGCTCATGATGACTACACCAAAAAGTGACAGAGCGATGATCTCGTTTTGCAGGGCGGCTACGCCCACGCCTTTGAGCAGCAGCGAGCGAATAATGACGAGATAGTAGCGCAACGGCACGAGGTACGAAATCCAGCGCAGCACCACGGGCATGGCCTCCAGCTGGAAGAAAAAACCGGAGAGGAATATACTCGGCAGGAGCGTCATCCAGACCGTCAGCATGGC
>JBDRTP010000001.1:0-2460 GCA_043823965.1 Chloroflexota bacterium | reverse complement strand
CCCTGGAAGACCTGACACAAACCCAGCAAGACGTCCTCCACCAAACCAAAGATGCTTACGAGCAATACTTTCACGGCATGTTAGCCCAAATCCACGAGCTGCTTACAGCCTACGACCGCATCCTGGGAAAACCCAGAATCTAAAGGGGGGCTACCCTCTTTCCATTCAAAAGGATAAAATGCGCGTTATCGGCACTGCCGGACACGTAGACCACGGTAAATCCACCCTCATCACCGCGCTGACAGGCATCAATCCAGATCGCCTCAAGGAAGAACAAGAGCGCGAGATGACCATTGACCTCGGCTTCGCCTGGCTGACCCTGCCAGACGGCGAGGAGATTGGCATCGTGGACGTGCCAGGCCATCGCGATTTCATCGAGAACATGCTGGCTGGCGTGGGGGGTATTGACGCCGCGCTGCTGGTCATCGCGGCCGACGAGGGCGTGATGCCCCAGACGCGTGAGCATCTGGCCATCCTTGACCTTTTACAAATCTCAGCCGGACTGGTCGTCTTGACGAAGATTGATCTGATTGACGACCCTGACTGGTTGGAATTAATCGAATCGGACGTGCGCCAGGCTCTCAAAGACACCGTCCTTGCCGACGCGCCGATTATCCGCGTTTCATCCAAGACAAAAACCGGTTTTCCAGAACTCCTCGAGACCCTCGGCCTGCTTCTCCAAGAACGACCAACGCGTCTCGACCTGGGACGTCCGCGCCTGCCGGTTGACCGTGTCTTCAGCATCCCCGGCTTTGGCACAGTAGTCACCGGAACCCTGACAGACGGGCGACTGAATCTGGGCGAAGAAGTCGTAATCCTCCCGACTGGCTTACGCGGACGTGTGCGCGGCCTGCAAACCCATAAAAAGAAAGAAGAAATTGCCCTTCCGGGAAGCCGCACCGCGGTCAATATCTCCGGCGTGAACGTTGACCAGATCACGCGCGGCGAGGTGATCGCTCACCCCGGACAATACCAACCAACCCGTATGCTGGATGTGCGTTTTCGTCTGCTGCCGGATGTTTCCGGCCCTCTGCGTCATGCCGGCGAAATCAAGCTGTTCATCGGCACGTCGGAAACCATCGCCAATGTACGTCTGCTCGGGACGGAAGTGCTGGCAGCCGGGCAGGAAGGCTGGCTGCAACTTGAGCTTCGCCATCCGGTGGTCGCGGTGCGCGGCGACCGCTATATTCTGCGCCGTCCTTCGCCAGGCGAGACGCTCGGTGGGGGAGTAGTGGTTGACCCGCAACCCAAACGCCGCCACAAACGTTTCGATGAAGCCGCCATCCAGAGTCTCGAAGCGCTGGCGCAAGGCTCGCCGGCGGATGTCCTTGTGCAAACCAGTATAGCCCTCGGCCCGGCCCCGGTCAAGGAAGTGGTTAAACGCGCCCGGCTCGAGGCCTTGCCCCAAGGCCGATCGGCAGGCGATGCAGGCCGCGGGGTCCAGAACGCAGCCGCCGCGCTGGAGGAAGCGCTGTCTTCCAACCAGATCATTGCCCTCGAGGCAGGTGATCCATCCCCATCCAGCGACCTGTTAATCATGGCCCAGATTCAATGGTCTACGCTCAAAGATCAGGCCAGGCAAATCGTGGAGGCGTATCACCGTAATTTCCCTTTGCGCCGAGGGATGCCACGCGAGGAGCTAAAGAGCCGCCTGAAATTGACGCCGCGCGTGTTCAATGCGAGCGTCCGTAAATTGGCGGCTGAGGGCGTATTGACTGAGGCCGGTTCCTGGGTGGCGCGCTCCGGCCACGAGATTCGTTTCGATTCCGGGCAGCAGGCCGCAGTAAAGCGTCTCGCGGCTCGTTTCACCCAGTCGCCCTACAGCCCGCCGACGATTAAAGAATGTCAGGCCGAGACCGGTGAGGAAGTCTTTAACGCGCTGGTCGAGCAGGGTGATTTCTTGGCCGTCTCATCTGAAGTGGTTTTCCGAAAGAGCGATTACGATGGGATGCTGGCGAAAATCCGCCAGGCCATTCAAGAGAAGGGCCAGATCAGCGTTGCCGACGTGCGCGATTTGTTCGACACCAGCCGCCGCTACGCCCTGGCGCTGATGGAACATCTCGACTCGATTGGCGTGACTGTGCGCGACGGCGACTCTCGCAGACTCAAGAAATGAACCGCGAAGGTACGAAGAGCGCGAAGAATAATTAAATCTTCACTTCTTCGCTTCTTCGCGGTTTTCTGAATGGATTTGGATATGTGCGGACGATTTGCGTTAACCGTTGACCCTACCGACTTGCAGGAGGCCTTCCCCGAATTCACCTTTCCGGGACAGTTTGCGGCGCGTTACAACATCGCACCCACCCAGCCGGTGCTGGTCATACCCAACGACGGCGCGGGCAGGGCTGATTTCTTCGTCTGGGGATTGATCCCCTCCTGGGCAAAAGACCCGTCCATCGGCGCGCGCATGATCAACGCCCGCGCCGAGACGCTGGCCGAAAAACCGGCCTTCCGCGCCGC